>CAZKJY010000310.1:0-3000 GCA_964553165.1 uncultured Enterobacteriaceae bacterium | reverse complement strand
ATGGTTGAGGCCAATGGGCCCCTTGAGGATGGCGTCTGCGGCATCACAGACGGCTTTGGTCTCTTCAGGGAAAGGATGACCACATTCAAAGTAGGCACTGGCGCCAAAAGGGCTGTGGGTCAGTTCCAGATCAAGTTTGTTACGTTCGGCGACGAGATGCAGGATTTTTTCTGCCTCGGTCATGATTTCAGGGCCGATGCCATCCCCATCCAGCAGGGCTATTTTGAATGAACTCATTGGTTTCCTTGTGATTGTGATTTTGGAGTAAAACTACAAAGGGCGGCTAATTTAGCATTTCATCAAAAGTGAGTAAATCGGCAAAATTTTGCCGAAATCCTGAATTGCCAAAAGAATTCATAAAAAAAGTCGGATTTTTTTAAAAATTCTTCAAAATTTTTTTCGATTTGGGTTCTTTTCAAGTTTTCCGCGGTACTCATGCTTTGGTGAAAATTATAAAATAAACACCTGAAAGACCTAGCCAGGGTTTACCCAATCCTGGCTATTTTTGTAAGAAAACTACCTTTATTAACGGAGCGCAATATGGTCTCTTACCAGGAGCACACGAAAAACACGCAACTTATTGATTGGATTAAAGAAATCCAGGAATTATGCCAGCCAGAATCCGTCTATCTCTGCGACGGTTCCCAAGAAGAATATGATCGCTTTTGTCAGCAGCTGGTTGATGATGGCACCTTCATCAAACTGAACGAAGAGTTGCGTCCTGGCTCCTATCTGTGTCGCTCCGACCCCCGTGATGTCGCACGTGTTGAAGACCGTACCTTTATCTGCTCTGAGAAAGAAGAAGATGCAGGTGTCACCAATAACTGGATGGCGCCCGCTGAGATGCGCAATACCCTGAAGGGACTGTTCAAGGGTTGCATGAAGGGCCGTACCATGTATGTGATTCCCTTCAGCATGGGACCACTTGGTTCCGATATTGCCCAGATTGGCGTTCAGATCAGTGACAGCCCCTATGTGGTGGTCAACATGCGCATCATGGCCCGTATCGGTCAGAAAGTACTGGATATCCTGGGCAACAAACCCTTTATCAAATGCCTGCATTCAGTGGGTGCACCGCTGGCCGAAGGTGAAAAAGATGTGGCCTGGCCCTGTAATCCTGAAAACCGCTACATCGTGCACTATCCGGAAACCCGTGAAGTGGTTTCATTCGGTTCCGGCTATGGCGGCAATGCGCTGCTGGGCAAAAAATGTGTGGCCCTGCGAATTGCTTCCGTCATGGCGCGTGATGAAGGCTGGCTGGCAGAGCACATGCTCATTGTCGGGGTGGAATCTCCCGAAGGAGAAAAAACCTATATCGCCGGTGCCTTCCCCAGCGCCTGTGGCAAAACCAATCTGGCCATGGTCATTCCGCCGAAGGGTTTTGAAGGCTGGAAAGTCTGGACCGTCGGGGATGATATTGCCTGGATCAAGCCCGGAGCGGATGGCCGCATGTACGCCATCAATCCTGAAGCCGGCTATTTCGGCGTGGCGCCAGGAACTTCCTATGATTCAAACCCCTCCGCCATGGAGACCATCCGAAAAAACACCATTTTCACCAATGTCGCGCTGACCGATGACGGCGATGTCTGGTGGGAAGGCATGAGCAAGGAAAAACCCGCGCACCTGATCGACTGGCTGGGTAATGACTGGACGCCAGATAGCGACAGTCCGGCAGCTCATCCGAATGCCCGTTTCACGGCACCTGCTGACCAATGTCCAAGTGTGGACCCTGACTGGGAAAATCCAAAAGGGGTACCCATTGAGGCCTTTATCTTTGGTGGCCGTCTGAGCACAACATTCCCGCTGGTCTACCAGAGCCGTAACTGGGCCCATGGTGTGTATCTGGCAGCGACCCTGGGTTCTGAAGCCACGGCTGCTGCGGATAACCAGGCTGCGATTCGCCGTGATCCGATGGCCATGTTGCCCTTCTGTGGCTACAACATGGGCGATTACTGGGCGCATTGGCTGAGCATGGAAAACAAGGTAAAACATTTGCCGAAGATTTTCCGCGTCAACTGGTTCCGTAAATCCCCGGATGGCAGCTGGTTGTGGCCAGGTTTTGGGCAGAACATGCGCGTCCTGCAATGGGTGGTCAACCGCATCAAGGGCCGGGTAGAAGCTGACGAAACCATCTTCGGTGCAGTGCCCAGATACGAGGATATCAACTGGAATGGTCTGGTTTATGATGAAGCTACCTTCGCAGAGCTGATGTCGATTGATCCTGAAAACAGCATTCGCGAGTTTGAGGATCAGGCTAATCTGTTCAGGGAGATTGGCGATTCCCTCCCCGAGGAAATGGAGAATCAGCGACAGCAGATGCTGGACTTGCTGGCACCTCAGGCCAAGAAGGCTTCGTCTGTCGCCTGAAAGTCAACGCAGTAGGTAAACAAACCCGGTATTGAAAAGGATCAGTACCGGGTTTTTTATTTCAAGGGTTGGAAAAATGGAGTCAGAATAAACGTTATTTTTACTCTGACACCTTTGGTTATTTGAAGAGATTCCCGAAGAGACCTTTTCTGGTGTTTGTCCCGCTATCCCCGGACACCTGGTCTTCCACGAACTTCAGGTGCACCAGCAGGTCGCCCCTGGACTTGTCCCTTAGCCCCGTCACCCCCATGCCATTCATGCGCAGGGTCTGTCCGTTCTGGCTTCCGGGTGGAATTTTCAGCTTGAATTTTTTTCCAAGGACATCAATTTCCCTGATGGCTCCCTTGTCAGCAGACGCTGCATTGATAGTCAGATCCATATGCAGGTCATTGCCCTCCCGGCCAAAAATCTGGTGCGGCAATACCTTGATTTCGATATACAGGTCGCCTGCTTCATTTGCCCCGGGACGCTTTTCGCCTTCGCCTTTGAGACGGATTCGGTCACCGGTATCCACACCAGCAGGGACTTTCACTGCCAGTGTTTTCTTGCCTGGTGTCATGCCCTCACCCTGACAGGTGGGGCACGGGGTCTTGATGATCAGACCTCTGCCGGAACAGTAGGGACAGGTGTGCT
>CAZKJY010000309.1:0-3006 GCA_964553165.1 uncultured Enterobacteriaceae bacterium | reverse complement strand
CATGGTCGAACTCAAGGCTACCGGGATCTGCCATACTGATGAATTTACGCTTAGCGGCGCCGATCCGGAAGGAGCCTTTCCTGCCATCCTGGGTCATGAAGGGTGCGGAGTTGTCGTCGAGGTTGGCGCGGGTGTCACCTCGGTGAAACCCGGCGATACTGTCATACCCCTCTACACAGCAGAATGCCGTCAATGTGACTACTGCCTGCACCCTAAGACCAATCTCTGTCAGGCCGTGCGGGCAACCCAGGGTCAGGGTCTCATGCCAGACGGGACCAGCCGCTTTTCTCTGGACGGCAAACCCATCCTGCACTACATGGGTTGTTCAACCTTTTCCAATTACACCGTGCTGCCGGAAATTTCCGTTGCCAAAATCCGCGATGATGCCCCTTACGACAAGGCCTGTTATATCGGTTGCGGTGTCACCACCGGTGTTGGCGCAGTCCTCTTCCAGGCCAAAGTCGAATTTGGTTCAACGGCAGCAGTATTTGGGCTGGGCGGCATCGGCCTCAATGTCATTCAGGGGCTTCGACTGGCAGGTGCCAGCCGGATCATCGGTGTCGATCTCAACCCGAAACGGGAAGCCCTCGGCAAGCAGTTTGGCATGACCGACTTTATCAATCCCGCACAGGTGGAAAACGTGGTCGATCACATCGTACAGATGACCGGCGGCGTTGATTACAGCTTCGAGTGTATCGGCAAGGTTGATGTCATGCGTCAGGCGCTGGAATGTACCCACAAAGGCTGGGGAGAATCCTATATTATCGGTGTTGCCGGTGCCGGACAGGAAATCTCCACCCGGCCCTTCCAGCTGGTTACCGGTCGTTCCTGGCACGGGACGGCCTTCGGCGGCGCCAGAGGGAGAACGGATGTCCCCAAAATTGTCGACTGGTATATGGAAAACAAAATCAACATCGATGACCTGATTACTCACACCATGCCCCTGGAAGAGATCAACAAGGCCTTCGATCTGATGCATGCCGGTGAAAGCATCCGCTCCGTTGTGATTTATTGATGCAGCAGCTCAGCAAAAATCTTTGCTTCGGGGGGGAGCAACTGAAGTTCAGTCACCACTCTGCAAGCCTGAACTGCGACATGACTTTTTCGCTTTATCTTCCTCCCCAGGCAAAGCACAACCCCGTACCTCTCATTTACTGGCTTTCCGGTCTGACCTGCACGGATGACAATTTTGTGCAGAAGGCCGGGGCCCAGCGCTATGCTGCTGAAGCGGGCATCGCGATCATCTGCCCGGATACCAGCCCGCGTGGTGACGGCATCCCGGACGATCCTGAAGGGGCCTATGACTTCGGTCTGGGGGCGGGTTTCTATGTCGATGCCACGCAGAAGCCCTGGTCGGCAAATTACCGGATGTACTCCTATATCGTCGATGAGTTGCCGCAGTGCCTGATTGACAGCAAGCTGCCCCTGCAGACTGACCGGACTTCCATCATGGGGCATTCGATGGGCGGCCATGGCGCCCTGACCATTGCACTGAAAAATCCGGGTCGCTTCAGATCCGTGTCTGCTTTTGCTCCGATCTGCTCGCCCGTCAACTGTCCCTGGGGGCAGAAGGCGCTCAGTGGCTATCTGGGCGGGGACAAGGCCAGCTGGTTAATGTATGACACCTGCTCCCTACTTGATCAGTGCAGTGAGAAACTGCCCCTGCTGGTGGACCAGGGTGAGGCCGATAATTTCCTCAGGGAACAGTTAAAACCCGAACTGCTGGAACAGGCCTGTGCCCGTAATAATCATCCCTTACAACTGCGAATGCAGGCTGGCTATGATCATTCCTATTTTTTCATTGCCAGTTTTATTGAGGATCATGTCAAACATCACCGCTCCTTCCTCTTCTCATAGCTGGATGGATAATGAAGGTGCTGGGCGACTGGTGCCAGACTTGTATGAAGCCTGCAGAAAATAAGAGGCTGAAGAAGCAGCAGAAAGCAAACGGCGCTGAGTCTTAAAACAGAAACCCGGCGCTGCGCTCGATCACCCAGTAGGCCGACGGGATGCCGATACAGTAGGCAATCACCAGCTCAACCCGAAGCACGGATGCGGCTGGCATCAGGGAACGGTGCTTCAGCTGCAGATAGCCCTGTTTGGCTGCCTGATAACAGATGACAACTGCCGCGATAAAAATGAGCTGACCAAGCTCGACGCCGACATTGAAAAACAGCAGCGAAAGCAGCAGCTGATCGGCGACCACACCGACATCCCCCAGCGCACTGGCAAAACCCAGGCCATGCAGGAGACCAAAGGAAAACGACACGATGACCGGCGCCTGATAGGTCCAGGAATCTTTGCGGTGACGGGTGATCTCATAGGCCAGAAACAGAATCGACAGCGCAATCACTGCTTCCACGGGGCCGATGGGCAGGCTGATGATGCCGAGCGTCGACATGAACAGGGTGATGGAATGCGCCAGGGTGAAACCGGTCACGGTCAGCAGAATGCGTTTGGTGGTGCCGGCAATGACCAGCAGACCCAGCACAAACAGCAAATGGTCAAGACCGATCAGAATATGTTCTATGCCCAGTATTGTGTAATCCACCATGACGTCCACAGCGGTCGGTGCCGGTTCCACCTGCCATGCAGTTTCTGATGGCGTCAGCATCATGTTGCGTGCGGAGCCATCAAGAAAGTTCACGATAAAGTAAGTGGCCAGAGAAGGATTCGACTGGGGATAAACCAGGGAGAAGGTCTCCCCTTCCACGCCACCCGGACAGGTCCAGATGTTGCCTCCACTCTGTGCACTGGTACTGCAGTGCTCCGGCCAGACCAGTACCGGCAGATTGTTTGCCGGCAGGACCGGAGGCACCCGCAGGGTGCCATAGTACACATCCGGCGCCTGTTCGCTGAGTGTCACCACAACCGGTCGTGCATCATGCGCCAGGGCAGGCAGTGAAATACTGCAGAGCACGGCAAGCAGCAGCAAAAGCGAACGCTGGATCATCACAAGCTCTCCACCCTCAGCTCGTATTTTTCGATCAGATTATCTTCTGCCGC
>CAZKJY010000308.1:0-3010 GCA_964553165.1 uncultured Enterobacteriaceae bacterium | reverse complement strand
AACACCGCCATCTGCCACGAGCCGGAAAAATTCATGTAGAATGCCCGGCCGAACTGGAACAAAACGATTTATCTGGTAACCCAATGACTAAAGCTGTTGAAAATATCAACATCCTGTCCCAGGACGTGTTGATCACACCCCGCGACCTGAAAAAGGAACTGCCTATTTCGGACGCGGCGCGCAAAACCATTACCGAAGGACGCCTCACCATTCAGAACATTCTGGATCGCAAGGACCCTCGCCTTCTGGTGGTAGTTGGTCCCTGCTCCATCCACGATGTGGACGCTGCCAAAGATTATGCTAACCGTCTGAAGAAACTGGCAGACGAAGTCAGTGAGACACTGTATGTAGTCATGCGTGTCTATTTCGAGAAACCCCGTACCACCACCGGTTGGAAAGGTTTGATTAACGACCCCTACCTGAACGACTCCTTCAAAATCTCTGAAGGCCTTCACGTGGGACGTCAGCTGTTGCTGGATATTGCTGAAATCGGTCTGCCCACTGCCACAGAAGCACTGGACCCCATCTCTCCTCAGTACATGCAGGATCTGATCTCCTGGTCAGCCATTGGCGCCCGCACCACGGAATCCCAGACACACCGTGAAATGGCATCCGGCTTGTCTTCTGCAGTCGGCTTCAAAAACGGTACCGATGGCAGCCTCACCGTCGCCATGAACGCGCTGAAATCTGTGGCTAGCCCGCACCGGTTTTTGGGAATCAACTCTGAAGGTTCAGTGGCAATTATTACCACGGCGGGCAACCCATACGCTCACGTGGTGCTTCGTGGCGGTGACGGCAAACCCAATTACGATTCGGTCAGTGTCAGCCTGGCTGAACAAGAACTTGAAAAAACCGGTATCCCCGTCAACATCATGGTGGACTGCAGCCACGCCAACTCCAACAAAAACCACGAGCTGCAACCGCTGGTGATGGAAAATGTCACTAATCAGATTATCGAAGGCAACAAGTCTATTATTGGCCTGATGATCGAAAGCAACCTGAAGCCAGGCAATCAGAAGATTCCGGCCGACCTCAAAGAGCTGGAATATGGTGTATCGATCACCGATGCCTGCATTGGCTGGGAAGCTACCGAGCAGTCACTGAAGGAAATGAACGAGAAATTGAGGGATGTACTCCCCAACCGCTGAGTGTTGAAAGTATAAAAAAAGGGCCTTACGGCCCTTTTTTTATATGTCTGATTACTTTCAATGTTAGTTCTTCGATCAATCACCAAACACCGGAGTAAGTCCGGTATCGATCACTTGCTGCAACACTTCCGGAGACGCGCCGGATTTACACAAAGAGCGAAGACCTGCGGTCAAACCAATCAGATAGTCCGCCAGGGATTCCGCACTCTTCTCACGTTTGATGAGCCCGGCCTGCTGCGCCTCAGTCAATCGGGCAACGAACAGCTGTTTAATCCATTCAATCGCTTCAACTGCCTTGATCGCTAACTTGGGCTCCGTCTTGTTGAGTTCATTGATAGTATTGAAAAACAGACAGCCGTTGGCCAGCTGATCCTTATCTTCATATTCTATGAAAGCTTTCTGATAAAAACCTGTAATAGCGCCCTTGGGATCATCCTGCTTTGCCAGAGAACAACTGAAGAGTTCACGGCGCAGCATATCCATGTAGTGGTCAAGAACTTCAATGTACAAGTTGCTTTTACCGCCAAAAGCGGCGTACAGACTGCCACGGTTCATTTCCATAGCATCGAGCAGTTTGCTGATGGAACTGGATTCATAACCATGTGACCAGAACAGGTCAAGGGCCCTGTCCAGTACCTGGTTTCTGTCAAACTCGGGTTGACGCGGCATCTGTTCTCCCGGCGGTTTAGACGGTTTTTTTATTATTTGCAGACAGTTGCTGAGTGTATACCCCTCGTCAGGCGGCTGTCTAATATCTCAGATATACGACTGACTGCGGTCAGAATGGTCGGTTACGTCTCTAACCCCTTTCAGCTCGGGAATTTTCTCCAAAATGGTTTTCTCGACACCTTCTTTCAATGTCACATCTACCATGCCACACCCCTGACAGCCACCGCCAAAACGCAGTATGGCAATATCGTCCACCACCTCTTCCAGGGTGATCATGCCACCGTGAGCAGCCAATCCCGGGTTAATTTCATCGTAGAGCAGGTAGTTGATCTTGTCTTCAACCGGGCTATCGTCATTCACTTGCGGCATACGAGAGTTCGGGGCACGAATGGTCAACTGACCACCGAATTTGTCATCGGCATAATCCACCTTGGCATCCACCAGAAAAGGCAGACTGCGATGCTCAAAGTAGGCTTTGAAACTGGTCAGTTCCATCACCTCATCGTCCTCTTTTTCCTCCCCTGGACGGCAGTAGGCAATACAGGTTTCTGCCTTCGGCGTGCCAGGGTCAGTAACGAACATACGAATCCCAATACCTTCGCAATCCTGCTTGGCAAGAAGGCCACCAAGATACTGCTGAGCGGATTCGGTAATAGTGATATTGAGCATGAAAACAACCTGATTGATATACCCGACTAATTTAGTCATGTATTCTAGCAGTGTTGAGTATGCACCACAATCATTCAAACGGGTTTTATCCTGCTGAAGAGCCGACTCTTCCCTCAGCAACACGTTGAAACTCTGTTAGAATGCGCCCCTTTCTTTACCAGATGTCAGATGGAAAACGCCTTGAATAATCGACAGACCCGCATTGATGCCCTCTACGAAGCCGCTCGTCAACGAATCCTGATTCTGGATGGCGGCATGGGTACCATGATTCAGTCTCATCGTTTCAGTGAGGCCGATTATCGCGGCGAGCGTTTTTCAGACTGGCATCAGGATGTAGCGGGCAACAATGACCTGTTATCACTGACACAGCCAGATGCGATTGAGGCCATTCATCGCGCCTATCTGGATGCTGGCGCTGATATTGTCGAGACCAACACGTTCAACTCCACGACAGTCTCCATGGCCGATTATGGTATGGAATCGCTGGTTCGCGAACTCAACGAAGCGGGAGCACGTGTCGCTAG
>CAZKJY010000307.1:0-3011 GCA_964553165.1 uncultured Enterobacteriaceae bacterium | reverse complement strand
GCTGGTAGTAATGATCAGATCGTAATCATCAGGATTGATTCGGGTGAAAACATCATTCAGGGTGATATGGAAAGAGACCAGCGGGTTGGCCTTCAGAAAGTCCGGAATGATTTCGGCCAGTTTGCCACGCCCCAGATTGACCGGCGCATTCAGTTTTAATACGCCACTGGCAACGTCTTTTTTTTCACGGGCGGCATTTTCCGCATCGATAATGGCCTGTTGTGCCTGACGGGCATATTCCAGATAGCGCTGGCCGGATTCGGTCAGACTGAGACTGCGCGTCGTCCGTTTAAGCAGTTTGACCCCCAGATGATGTTCCAGTCCCGAAATACGTCGACTGACTGCGGAGGTCGTGATGCCCAGCACATCGGCTGCCTGGGAAAAGCTGCCCTGCTCGACAACCGTCTGAAAAACAGAAATTCCATTATAATCAGGCATATAGCTTCAATTGTTGCAAATAAATCAATTTATATTTGATATAAAGCATGTTTATCTCGTTATAGTTAATAATGTAATGTAACCCCAAGCATAAAAAGTGTCACCAAAAATTTAACAATTCAGAACAATTACAAGAGGCTGCTATGAAAAAAACAATAATTTGTATCGCGTTAACACTGACCGGGATGTTATCAGGTACTGCCTTCTCCCATCATTCCTTTGTCAGTCAGTATGATCCGGACAAACAGGCCATTCTGACGGGCAGGGTTGTCAGTGTCCGCTGGGTCAACCCGCACGCTTTTTTCGATCTGGTGGTGGAAAACGAACAGGGTGTGGAAGAGCGCTGGTCCTTTGAACTGGGAAGTCCGAACACCCTGATGCGTTATGGCTGGTACCGGGACACCCTGGAAGAGGGCGAAATTGTCACGGTGGATGGTTATCTGGCCCGCAGCGGCGCCAATCTGGCCAATGCCAAAATCGTCACGTTGGAAGATGGTACTGTCGTTCAGGCCGGATCTTCCTATCTGCTTGAATCCAATGAGTAGATTCCAGTATGGCCATGGGCTTGATGAAGCAAAGCAATATATAAGAAATAAAAATAAACAGGAACGAACATGAAAAAAATGACAACGATGACCGGCGTAGCAGCCATATGCCTTTTTACGCTGAGCCTGATGAGTTCCCTGAGTTTTGCCCAGACTACAGTCAGGGGGCGTTTGCTGGATCCGAATGGGGCCAATATCACCGGACTGACACAGAACGTGATCTTCACCAATATCGATACGGGCATGGAGTATTCAGGCACGACCAACCTTGATGGTGAATATGAAGTCACCGGCCTGCCAGCAGGCACCTATAACCTGAGTTATCTGTTTCGGACAGCCATGTATCTGCCCTATACAGAAGAAGGCTTGGTGATCGGCAATGTGGCTAACCTGGTCCACGATTTGAATATTGAGTGGAGTATCAATCTGGGCACCATCGGTGATGATCCCGGCATGCTTGCGGCTGACATGATCAGAGACTCCGAAATACTGACCGGACCGCCGCCACGTCTGGCCAACGGTAATGTCGACTTTTCCGGCATGTGGGTGGTCAATCAGCGAACAGATATTCCCAGAGTGGATCCACCTTACCAACCCTGGGCGGCAGAAATGGATCGGGAATACCGGGCGCTGGGTATTAATAATGCAGGGGCATATTGCCTGCCGCAGAGTGCAGTGCTGACCACCATGGGCTACCCCTGGCAGATCGTCCAGAAAGAAAACATCATGATTCAGATCATGGAATTTGTGACACCTGGCTGGCGCCAGATTTTTATGGATGGCCGGGAAATGCCGGAGCTGTGGAATCCCAGCTGGCAGGGACACTCCCGGGGCCACTGGGAAGGGGACACCCTGGTCGTGGAAACGTCAGGCTTTAACGAATACACCCCGGGTTTTGGCATTCATTCAGATCAGATGATCGTGACGGAGCGTTACACCCGTCCGGAAATGAATCGGCTGCTGGTGGAAATTACCGTTGAGGATCCCGAAGCACTGACGGCACCCTATACCAATCTCCGTGAATTTGGCCTGGTCACCGGTCAGGAAATTCTTGAGTTTATCTGTGCGGAAGGCAATACCGATCCCAGTCACTGGGATGAACCTGTCTGGCGTGGAAGGCCCTGAAGTGTATCCATTGACCTAGCATGACCAAGGATTCTGCCCGGTCTGATAACAGGCCGGGCGATCAGGGTTTCAGGTTCCACCGTCTGTTCCAGCTAAATATGACTCAATCCATCGAGTCATTTAAAGATTCGCCTCAGACAATGTATTTCTGTCGCCAGGCTTCCAGAAAATCCAGAAATAATTTCAGCTTGGGTGGGAGCCAGGAGCGGCTGTGATAGATCACGTAAATGGTGCGCGGTGAAAGATGAACTTCCGGGAGTACAGGAACCAGTGTCCTGTTTTCTAATTCACGCGTCACGGAAGTGCTGGGCAGGAGACCAATCCCAAGATTCTTCTGCACGGCAAAGATACAGGCATCCAGATAGTTGATACGAATCCGGTTATTACTGGTGAGGTGAATCTCCTTGCCGTCTTCGAGAATTGACGGGGTTCGTGGATAGGGTTGGATGAGTTCATGTGACTGTAAGTCTTTCACGCAGCTTATGGGTTGATGCATGGACAGATATTCTTCAGTAGCATAAAGCCCCAGATGGACATCAAACAGTTTGCGGGCAATCAGATTGGAATCCTTCAGCCCCGTCTCACTGACAATCAGGGCCGCATCATAACCTTCTTTAATAATATCAACAGGTTCCAGCGTTAAGTTAGCATCAAGTTTAATTTTAGGATTGTTCCGGATGAAGTCGTTGAAGAGTTCATCAAACATGATACGGCCCAATCCCGGTGGCAATACCAGTTTCAGGATACCCTGGGGCTCGGTATTGAAAGTTGTGACAAACTGATTGGCTTCCTCGGCCTTGCTGACGATATCCTGGCAGTACTTGAAATAATCCAGACCGATTTCAGTGAGTGCGACGTGACGGGTGTTGCGATACAGCAATTTGGCCCCGAGAGAGCGCTCCA
>CAZKJY010000306.1:0-3039 GCA_964553165.1 uncultured Enterobacteriaceae bacterium | reverse complement strand
CAGCGCTGATCTTTGCCGGCTGTTCGGCTTACGTGCTGATTACGCGCAAAGAACTTTCATTTATGACCGGATTCCTGATGACCGGGGTATTGGTGGCATTTGTTGCAGCCATCGCTAATGTCTTCCTGCAAATTCAGGGGCTGGCACTGGCCGTTTCCTGTATGTTCCTGTTCCTGTCAGCAGGAATCATCATGTGGCAAACCAGCGCCATCATTCACGGTGGTGAGCGCAATTACATTTCAGCAACCGTCACGCTTTTCGTGATGATCTATAACCTGTTCACCAGCCTGCTCAGCCTGATTGGCCTCAGTAATGACTGATACCGCTGGTGGAAAAAGCATCGGTTAACCATCTCAACAAGCTACCTGCCTGGTCGGAACCTACCGCCAGGCAGCTGGCGGCTGAAGACAATCTGGAACTCACGGAAGCCCACATGGAAATACTCCGGGTGGCTCGGCAGTTTTATGCCGATTTTGGTTTTTCACCGTCCATGCGTCCACTAACCCGCTACGTTTCAGATCACCTTGATCTCAGCAAAGGCCGCAGCGTCTATCTAATGCAGTTATTCCCGGAAAGCCCGGCAAAGTCAGTAGCTCGTCTGGCGGGGCTTCCCACACCTAAAAACTGTCTATAACAAAGCAAAAAGGGGGCTTTTTTGAGTATCGCCAAGGAATCGTGCGAAGCCTGCCGGGCGGATGCACCTAAAGTGACCCATGAGGAAGAACAAACCCTGTTAAAGGAACTGACCGGCTGGACTATCAAGGAACGGGATGGCATCCGACAGTTGGAACAGTGCTTCACTTTTAGCAATTTTGCCGACGCCATGACCTTCGCCAATGGTGTCGGCGAAGAAGCAGAGCGTGTTGGACACCACCCTGCACTTTTGGTGGAATGGGGAAAAGTTACCGTCACCTGGTGGAGCCACAAAATTCGTGGTTTGCACCGAAATGACTTTATCATGGCCGCCCGCACCAGCGAGCGATACCCCACCTAGATCATTTTAAGAGCCACTCAAAAAAAACGGCTACGAAAGTAGCCGCTTTCATTCTCAACCGTACTCCGTTGATCTCCTGAAGTTAACTTGTTTAGGCCAGACCTTTCACTCAAGGTGCCCACTTCACGAAACGGCTGGCACTGTTTTCAGCGTCAATCAACAAGCCACTGGGAGAAGCCTCTAATCCCGCCGCCTGGAGACTCGGATGATGACTAACAACCTCTTTCATCATCATTTCTTCTCGCCCTTTTGTGACCTCCACAAACAGGACGTGTTTCCCGCTTTTAATCACATCCTCAAAGCGCTTGAAATGGATGTTGGGCTCCTGAATGCCCCACATCCCACCTTCCCAGGTAATAAAACCCATGACGACTATGGCCAATAGCACGAAGGGCGCCCAACCAATGCTCTGCGTGGCGCCAGAAAAAATGGCAAAGGCCATCACCAGTACCGCACAGAGAAAACCAAATACGAAGGCCTTGGCTGTCGTGCGGAAAACATCCCTCCTCATCAAAGGCGCCACATCATTCAGGTGGTGCTTCTGGAGACCCGCATCATCCATGCTCAGCACGTGAATTTGCGGTGTCGTCATACCTCTGGCTTCGAGTTCCTTCTCAATCTGACTCAGATCGTCAAGGTCATCGCTAATAAAATAATAGCGCCTCATAACCTACCCTCCAGTTATCTTTTTCCAGACAAGAGTCTGTTATCAAACATCTTTAGCCTGCGCCCAAACCACAACTTTTGCAGCTCAAGGCTCACCAACATTTAAAGTATAGTTGGGGCTAACCATTTGACTGTTAGGCAAAAAAAATAATCTAGATCAAAAGGTCATAAGCTACATGAGGTGTAGTATCACTTTGCGATTACCGCGATGGTGACGGTGCTCCCACAGGAAAATGCCCTGCCAGGCACCCAGTGCCAGCTGGCCATTCATTACCGGTATGGAAATGGACGTAGCAGTCAGACTGGCCTTGATATGGGCAGGCATATCATCGGCGCCCTCAAGAGTATGGGTATAGAGATCATCATTCTCCGGAACCAACCGGTTTAGCCAATTTTCGAGATCAATTCGCGCGGAGGGATCGTAATTTTCCTGAATCAACAAGCTGGCGGAGGTGTGCTGAATAAACAGGGTACACAGACCGCTGGTTACCTTTGCATTGGCCACAATCCGGGTTATTTCCGGGGTAATATCTCGCAACCCCTGCCCTGACACGGCAATATTGATTTCTTGAATCACACGAACCTCCAAAACCGTACCTTTTTTCCGGTGGATGTTTTACATTATCTTTGGTCTTCATCATGGTACGTCATAAGAGAGGTTACGATGAATTATCAGGGAAGCCATCTGGGATTTTCCCAGTTACTGGATGCCTGGGAGAAACGTTCTGCCGAAAACTCCGACCTGTTACCTACCTCAATTACCATTCACAAGCCAGATCAAATAAAACTTCAGGCTCTCGCTGAGATGTATCAGCTGCCTGCAGATGAGATTGCTGCGCATTTGCTCAACATCGCACTGGAAACTCTCGAGGCAGAGATGCCCTATGTGCCGGGGCCGGAGGTAATCCGCATTGAGGAAGGCAATGAGATTTTCGAAGATATCGGCCCCATGCCCCGATATCTTGAGATCCAGCGGCAAATCAGGGAAAAGCTCGAATCATAGCCCGAACAGGCGTCAACACAGCACTTAATCCATTGTGTTGACCATGACGCGCCGATGTTGCCAGACACCGGCCTGTTGTCACTCACCAGTGAATATCTGCTGATACAATTTGTTTATTCAGTATAATTTGCACCCCGGAATAGAGGTGTCGATTTGCAACCGGTTAATCCTGACGAGTATCACACTCAACTCACGCAAAAAATTCGCCAGCTGAGAGAAGACTTTCAGACTCTTCAACTGCCCGATATTGAGGTGCATGAATCTCCGACCATTCATTACCGGATGAGAGCCGAATTCCGCATATGGCACGAACAGCAACGTGCTCATTACGCGATGAACCATCCCGGTGAAAAAAATACCTACATCATTGAAGATT
>CAZKJY010000305.1:0-3052 GCA_964553165.1 uncultured Enterobacteriaceae bacterium | reverse complement strand
TTACCAGTACGTTCATAGGATTTACCCAGATTTATATAGACATCAGGGTATTCCGATAATCCAAGCTCCAAAGATTGCATATAGTCTTCAATCGCGCTTTGATAATCGCCAGTATGGTAATAAGCATTACCACGATTAAGCAGAATTGCAGCGGTATCCGGTAATAAATTCATTGCTCTATTAAAGTCATTAAAAGCATCATCATAATTGCCCAGGGCAATTCGAATGACACCTCGATTCGTGTGGGTTGCAGCCCGGATTTCCTTGCTCATATCGGCATAGGTGATCGCAAAATCACAGGGTTCAAGCATGCGGAATGATGCAAGCTCAGAATTCTCAGTCACCGTTCGTGAATTCAGATAGCACTCCCGGGCATATTGGTCACCGCCCAGAAGAATGCCATTGGCTGATGGGTCACATTCCAGCCCGCATTGTGCATAGGATACGAAGGGTAATGCAGCAAATATCAAAGCAAATTTTGATAGTCTTTTCATGGTGTAGGCTCTCGTTTTCAACATTAACCACAATAACACTTGCAAGTATATTAGCGTAAATAATATTGATAACCCTGTCAATAAGATATGAAATGTGTGATAGGAATTACATATCACTTGGTTTGAGGATAAAGTCAAACAGGAACAATAGGCTATACAAACCCATTAAAGAAACTTCCTTTTACCAATTACCTGAGCTCCATCGATTAAAAAAGTACCACCGCACCTACCGTGGTGCGATCAGAGACAGCCTGAAAAGCCTGTTTAGTCTGCTCAAAAGGGACTGCCAGTGTCACCATGGCATTCGCATCAAACAGGCCCTGGTTAATCAGTTGTATGAAGCGGGGCACATCGGATTTGGCATTAACGCCACCGTACTGCCCGGCATAATGGATACGTCCACGATTGGACCAGGCTCCCGCCGGCAAGGAAATATCCCCACGAGGTAAACCAAGTGTCACCAGGCGGCCAGCCGCGCGGGTACATTCCCAGGCCTGTCTGGTGGGTAAAAGCGCGCTGGGATCCGGACCCCGTTCCACCGTTGGGGTCCTGAAATCGGCCCCTACGGATGCGACAACCAGGTCCGCTCCACGACTGTCTCCGTCCACACGACTGTCCCTGCCGCCAATCAGTTTTCGGTCCGTTGGGCCGCTGCATAGATCCCTGATGTGTTGTACCAGATTATCGCCTTCTTCATTTGGGTCCAGAGTCAGCGTGGCGCCGAGTTGTTGTGCAAGCTGTCGACGCGCCGGTATCGGTTCTATCGCGATGATCTGTGACGCGCCCATGATTCTTGCTCCCTGGATTGAACTAAGACCCACAGGACCCGCACCAAAAACAACCACATTGGAGCCAAAATCAACCGGCACAAAGGTTGTAACAGCCCCCAGACCGCAGGCTCCCACACAGCCAAGCATTGCCAGTTCCGCTGGCGTCTGCCCAGTGAATGCAGGCACACAATACCATTCATAAGTCACCATCAGTTCACCAAAGCCGCCGGTGTTGTTGTGCTGTACGACCTGGGTTCCATCGGCCAGTTCGCCGATTGATACCAGAGGTTCTCCGGCCGAAGGATTCATTTGGCAAATGTCACCACGGCCACGCAGGCAGTTATAACACTCACCACAGTTGGGCGTATTCGTCACCAGGACACGATCGCCTGGCCGGATACGTCTGACAGAAGGGCCGACCGCTTCAACAATGCCAACACCACCATGTCCCAGAATACGCGCTTCATCGCCCCGGGAACCTTCACCATTTTCACCAAGCGCCTGATTAATGATTGAATAACAGCATTGCGCGGCTTCGGTTCTCACCACGACCATATTTTCTCTGATCGGCGCCAGACGGACTTCCTGAATTTCTGCGCCTGCTGGCTGTCTGACAAAGGCTCTGAATATTTCCCCGACAGGGGGCGCATCAGAAGTTTGCGTGCCAGCATTTGTGCTGGTGGTATTTTGTTGTGCCGCGATTTGGGAGGAGGCGGCCAACGCGCCTGTCACAGCGGCAATACTGCCTTTTTTCAGAAGATTACGTCTGGAAATACCTGATGCTTCAGTTTCTTCGCCGGGTTGATGATTGTCTGGTGATTTACACATGGCATTTACCTCAGTTACGGATTGGTTTTATCCCGTTACGAGAAGTAAAGTCAATAACAGAGTTAACCGGCAACTTTTTCCCGGGGGATGCAGGAAGTTATTGATATAACAAAGATCAGGTGAGCTCAAACAGGCTAAATTTGGTTCAATTAATACAGTAGTAAAGCTAGTAACATATTGATAAATATATATTAAATAATTTATAGCGTTGATTGCGAACCCGACAGTCACTGGTTCGAATCATGTCGGTGCGCCATAGTATCCGTGGTAGAATCAGGCAGTTATTTCACCAGCTGCAGTGCTGCTTTTTGTCTGGCATCAATATGATCAAAAATGCAGCTTTTTGCTGATGCAATTGAATTCCTGGTGAATCATGTCCTTATCAATTGCTGAAAATCCAGATTCGATAGTAGTAAATTCTTTTAAAATAATTTATGGAAGTTATTCAGACGATATTGCCTGTAGTTGCAATTGCATTGACAGGCTATGTTTTTCTCTGGAAGAACATATTAAGCAGTTCAGAAGGCCTGACATTAGAAAAAGTCTCCTTTAATATTTTCATTCCCTGCCTGTTATTTTATGGAACGGCTACTGCGGATTTCCCTGATCATATCGAGTGGAACCTGTTAGCTGGCTTCTATATCCCGGTTTTTATCGTGTATCTGGTTGCCATGCTGATGGGGAGATTACTGTTTTCCTACGAGCTGGTTCAGCAAAGTGTTTTCGGCATGGGCGCCGCCTATTCCAATATCACCATTGTCGGCATACCGCTATGCCTGCAGCTGTTTGGTGAAGAAGCTTTTTTGCCATTGTTTATTATCATTTCCATCCATAACATTGTGCTGTTTGGCTTTGGAATTATTGTCGCTGAAATCAAGAGAGACTCCACTTCAACCATTATTCGACACGTCTTTCAGATTTTTAAATCCTTTCTGACAAATCCTCTAACCTGCAGCCTGA
>CAZKJY010000304.1:0-3055 GCA_964553165.1 uncultured Enterobacteriaceae bacterium | reverse complement strand
CTTTTTGACAGCCTTCTTGCCATGCCATGAGTATTGTCAGGACCGAAAATCTGCACAAAAAATATCCTCTTCCGGGTAAACGCAAGGGCACCTTTTTTGCTGTTGAGGGAACGTCTTTGGCTATTGAAGCCGGTGAAATTTACGGCATTCTCGGCCCCAATGGTGCCGGTAAGACGACCACCCTGGAGATGATTGAAGGCCTTACAGACATCGATGAGGGTGAGGCCTGGATTGACGGTATCTCCGTCAGCAAAGAACCCTACCGTATCAAGAAACTGATCGGGGTGCAGTTGCAGGCCAATGAATATTTTGATCATCTCAGCCTGCGTGAACTGATCAGCCTGTTTGCCCAGCTTTATGGTCAGCAGGTTGATCCGCTGGAGCTGCTCGCCCGCGTCAATCTGCAGGAAAAAGCCGATGCCAAACCCAAGGCCTTGTCCGGTGGTCAACTGCAGCGCTTTTCCATTGCCAGCGCGCTGGTGCACTCCCCCAAGGTATTGTTTCTGGATGAACCTACTACCGGACTGGATCCGCAGGCCAAACGCAAACTCTGGCAACTGGTCAGGGAACTCAACGACGCGGGCATGACGATAATTTTGACCACACACAACATGGAAGAAGCCGAATACCTTTGTGACCGTCTGGCCATCATGGACCATGGCAAAATCATTGCCGAAGGCACGCCACAGGAACTGATCCTCAAACATGCGCCGGAACCGCCACAGATTCCGCTGCATGGCAATCTTGAGGATGTCTTTCTGGCCCTTACGGGCACAGCTTTACGAGATTAGGAGAACGTGATGCCGCTAACCCTGGTCATGACCCGCGTGTTCCTGAAAATATTTTCGCGTGACCGTCAGGCAATCTTTTTCTCACTCGTCTTCCCCCTGCTGATGATGCTGGCCTTCAGCCTCTTCAACAACGGTGAAACTGAACCCGTTGTCATTGGTGTTGTCGATGAAGCGCAGTCCCCGCTGAGCCAGGCCTTTATCGACAGCCTGGAAGCCGACCCCCTGTTTGAAGTGGTGCCCGGCATCGAAGAAGTCCTGCGTTCACAGGTCATTGCCGGGGATCTGAATATCGCCGTGATACTGCCACCTACGTTTAGTGGTAATCCGTCCAACATTGATTTACCTGTCCTGATCGATGCTTCGCAGACCGCGCAGATGGACCGGGTCATGCCCTTACTGGAACGTGGACTGGTCGAAGTGGAACGCGATCTGCGCAATCAGCAGCCGCTGTTTGCCGTGAGTATTGAAGACATCGAAGCACGCAGCCAGAACTATCTGGATTTTGTCGTGCCTGGCCTGCTGGCCCTCGCCCTGATGCAGATTTCCATGGGGGGCAGTGGCTTCAACCTGGTGGAGTTTCGCCGCAAGGGCATCCTGAAGCGTCTGTTTGTCACCCCAGTGCAACCCCGTCAGTTTATCAGCGGCATGGTCTTGTCGCGCCTGCTAATTGTGCTGGTGCAGTTAAGCCTTCTGCTCGGTATTGCCGTTTTCCTTCTGCATATCACCTTTGTCGGCAAACTCTGGAACCTGTATGTGTTTATCATTCTTGGCACGACCATCTTCCTGAGTCTTGGCTTCTGTCTGGGCTCCCTGGCGAAAACCCAGCAGGCCATTCTGGCCATGAACATGCTGCTGACCTGGCCACAGATGCTGCTCACCGGAATTTTCTATCCGATTGATGCCATGCCTGATGCCGTACAGCCCCTGGCCAACATTCTGCCGCTGAGTTTTATTGTGAACGGATTACGTGGTGTCGCCATTGATGGTGCCGGTTTGGCAACCCTGTTCCCCAATATCATCGGGGCAGCCATCTGGATTGCCATCGCACTCGGACTGGCGATTAGACTGTTTGACTGGAAGGAAGTGGCGACCTGACGCCGAGGTAAAGCAGGGTTTACAAGGTTACGCGCTGAACCACTGGAAACACCACCACCTGACCGATCTGCAGCCGATCAAAATCAAGTTCAGGATTGTACTGACGGAACAGCCACATCGGGATTGAACGCTCCCGGGTCAGACTGTCGAGGAAATCGCGGCGCTGGATGCTGTATTCTTCTGTATCACGAATCCGCCAGTTGGCAAAAAACTGCTGCTGGACACGACGGTGGAATTCCAGGCGACGGTTTTCAAAAGTCTGTCGGTTCACATTGGAAAAATCCAGCCGCAGCCGGTCACCAATCATCACCGGATCATTGAAGGCCAAACCATTCAGGTTGCGCAGACGCTGGGTGGGAATACCCAACCAGTCAGCATAGTGGCCCAGGGTCTCAATCGCCTGGATTTCAATTGTCCCGTCGCTGGATACCGTGTAATCCGCCGGATCAGCTGCCAGATCGGCCATTAGCTGTTGGTTCGCCTCAGCCGGGGTGATACTGCTTTCCAAGGCCACCAAGGTGGCATCTATATCGGCTTCAAAGGTTTCCTCGATGGCGCTGTCTTCATCGCGCTCTTCAAGGGCTGGCGCTTCTGTAGCATTGCCTGCCACCGTCTGCACAACAATGGTTTCCAGCGCAGCCGGTGCTGGCTCACCGCGCAGGATCAGACTCTGTCCGGGGAAAATCAGGCCGTTAGTGTCCAGATTGTTAAGCGCAATCAGTTCAGCTGCTGTCAGCTGATAACGTTCTGCAATGATGGAGACGGTATCACCACGGCGCACTTCGTACACCCCGGTCTCAGGAATACTTTGCGGCGTCTGGTTGTCTACCACCAGCGTGGGAATGAAACCATCAGGCTGGGGCAGCAGCAATTCCTGCCCGATGCGGATTTGATTGCGGTCGCGTAACTGGTTGATGGCGACCAGTTCTGAAACGGTCGTATCGTAGCGGTCGGCAATCACTGAGAGGGAATCCCCACTGCGCACGATGTAACTTAAGTCGGGCGTTTGCTGACTGTGCAGGGCGGTCAGCGGCAGTGAATTCAATCGGGCCAGCAGATTGCCACTGGGCAGGGCATCCCTTCTCACTTTGATGCGGTAACCGCGCGGGATCATTTTTGTGCCGGACCAGACCGCTGGCTGCAGCGCCGGATTGTCGCGTTGAAGATCG
>CAZKJY010000303.1:0-3058 GCA_964553165.1 uncultured Enterobacteriaceae bacterium | reverse complement strand
AACCGAATTATGAAGAACCCGGTAATGGCCCGGATCAATCAGGGGCGATTACCGTGATAGGCGTTATTCAAAAGCTCCTTCACCCCATCCAGCGTAACTTCACGCGGGTTGTAGTAGGGTTTCGACAGCGCGATTTCTGCAGCCTTGTCCAGATCTTCCTCTTTCATGCCTATGGCTTCAAGGGTGGTAGGTGCACCTACCTTGCCGAGCAGATCGAACAGGGCGCCTGGTGCATCATCGGCTGTGGTGCCAAGTGCCCTGGCAATGGCCTGCATGGCTTCCGGTGCATGTTTCTGGTTGTATTTGGTGGCATGAGGAATGATCACCGAATGCACTTCTGCGTGAGGAAGATTAAAGGATCCACCCAGGGTATGACAGAGCTTGTGATGGATGGACATACCAACCGTACCAAGCACAGTCCCTGCGAGCCAGGCACCGTAGAGGGCATTGCTGCGTGCTTCCATGTCATCAGGTTTTTTAACCACAACAGGCAGGCTCTCGGCCAGGGCTCTGATTCCTTCTTCCGCCATCAGTGAAGTGACTGGATTTTTATTTTCTGCATAGAGAGCTTCGACGCAGTGTGCAATCGCATTGATGCCGCTCGGACCAGAGATGAAATCCGGCAGGGAAACCGTCAGCTCAGGATCATAGATAACGGTTTTTGCCAGCACTTTCATATCACGACCAGTCGTCTTGATACCGTCTTCGGTGATGCCCCAGATCGGTGTCATCTCGGAGCCGGCGTAGGTAGTCGGAACCACGATACAGGGCAGACCGGTTTCCAGCGCCACGGCCTTGCCGAGTCCGATGGTGGATCCACCGCCCAGACAGACACAGCCATCACTGCCATGTTTGCGGATTTCCGCCATGATGGCATTGATGGTGTCCCGAGGGACATGCATGACAGCCTTGTCAAACAGGCTGCAGGCAAAGTCCTCACCCATCAACTCAATGGCATTGGTTCCAAGATCTTTCTGGAATTCAGTCGTAATCACCATCGGCTTTTTGACACCAAGAGCAGCAACCTCATCAGGAAGCTGTTGCAGGGTACCAGCACCGAAAATGATGCGCTGTGAGTTGGGGTGATAAACAAATTGCATGATAGTTCCTCGACTTAACGCGGGTAGAAAGGCGGAATTTTTGCGTCGATGTTAACCCAGATGGATTTTGGCACCGTATATTCACGCATGGCTTCGAAGCCCATCTCACGTCCGTATCCAGAACGGCCAACACCGCCGAAGGGGCTGGCAGGGTTAACGCGTTTGTAGCAGTTAATCCAGACCATACCGGCATGGATCTCGCGAGCAAATTTATGCGCACGGGTGATATTGGAAGTCCACAATCCACTGCCCAGGCCATACTCGGTGGCATTAGCCAGTTCCATCGCCTCTTCATCCGTTTTAAAGGTGGTGACGCAAACGAAAGGTCCGAAGACTTCTTCCTGGAAAACACGGTCTCCCGGTTTGGCTTTGACAATTGTCGGTTTGATGAAGCAGCCTTTACGCAGTTGTTCATCATCCGGCTGGACACCGCCAGTAATAAATTCGCCGCCTTCTTCCTTGACCACTTCGCAATACTGCAGGACGCGTTCAAGGTGCATTTGTGAAGTCAACGGACCCATTTCGGTTTTCGGGTCAGTCGGATCGCCAACTTTGATGCTTTCTGCCAGGGCTTTGAATTTGGTCAGGAATTCATCGACGACATTTTCATGAATGATCAGACGTGAACCCGCGATACAGGCCTGTCCCTGGTTATGGAAAATGGCAAAGGCCGAACCACCGACAGCAGCCGGAATATTGGCATCTTCAAAAATAATGTTGGCACCTTTGCCGCCCAGTTCCAGTTGTACCTTTTTGATGGTTTTGGCGGAGGCCTCGATGATTTTCTCACCCACAGCGGTGGAACCTGTGAAACAGATTTTACCAACGCCTTCATGTTCGGCCAAATGCTGACCGGCGACACTGCCACGTCCAACCACGACATTCACAACACCTTTGGGAATACCGACTTCCATCATCAGGTCTGCAATTCGCAGCGTCGTCAGCGGAGTCAGTTCTGCTGGTTTGATAACAACACAGTTACCGGCAGCCAGGGCAGGGGCCATTTTCCAGCTGGTAAACATCAGCGGGAAATTCCAGGGGACAATCTGTCCAACCACACCAATTGGCTGGCGGTCCAGATAGTTCAGGAAGCCGGCATCAACCGGAATCACAGAGCCTTCGAATTTATCAGCCATGCCGCCGAAATAACGGAAACAGTAGGCAGTACGTGGAACGTCCAGATTGCGTGTGTCACGGATCGGGTGGCCGGTGTCCATGGTTTCAAGCTGTGCCAGCTCTTCGGCATGCTCTTCAATTTTATCGGCCAGTTTCAGCAGGTAATGGCCACGCTCGGAAGCGCTCAGCGCTCTCCATCCAGCGAAGGCTGCAGAGGCTGCTGCAACGGCTTTGTCGACATCAGCTTCACGCGCCTCGGCAACTTTGGTAATGAGAGAATTATCGTAAGGGTTGAGGACATCAATGGTGGTACCGGCTTCGCCATCTACCCATTCACCATTGATCAGTAATTTATCGATGATTTTCATAGTGTTCCAGTCATTGTAGATTTATGAAAACTCTGCCTATGACAGCGTCTAGGTCATCAAAGACTCAGTCAGAGCTTCCTAGAAAAAAAGCTGCTGCCCTGAAGGAGGACAGCAGCTATTCGAAAGTAAAGGATTTCAGTGACTACTTTTCAGGTAGTACTTAGAACTCAACACCAACGCGAGGCTGAGTTCCTTTTTTGATCATATCCAGAATTTCTGGCGAGCCGTTCTCCCAAACGATCAGCATGGAACGCTTGGGTGAGAAACCCTGGTGTCTGATGTCAGAAGGCATGCAGGCAACGTCACCGGCACGCATCACAACGGAGGCGCGTGGTTTGCTGCTTTTGCCGTCTTTGATCTCCCAGATGATTTCATCACTGACCTGTACGAACCACTCTACACGGTCATTACCATGCTCAACTGGCAGAATGTACTCTTCAGAAGTTGGGCAGAGCAGGCTCTGTTTGCAGACTG
>CAZKJY010000302.1:0-3063 GCA_964553165.1 uncultured Enterobacteriaceae bacterium | reverse complement strand
TCGCAATGACAGCTTCACAAATACCCGTTCATAAGCGCAAGCTGCCCAGAGTCATGATCTGGACCATGGCGATCGGCTTCTATCTGGTACTCATCCCTTACAACTGGCTATTGAAAAAACTGGGCAAACCCAGAGCAATCATTGGGATCATCGGCAAGCGCAATATCAACAATGCAAAAATCAGGAAGGCCTTTGACGGCTATGTCCCGGACAGCGGTGATATTTTTGCCTGCGCCTATTCCAAAAGCGGCACCAACTGGCTCATGCAGATGGCGCATCAGGTTGCCTGGTATGGAGATGGCGATTTCGACCATATCCATGATGTCGTCGCCTGGCCGGATACCCCGCCCAGACTGGGTGCAAAAATGTTCACACCACTGCGCAGTGACATCATCAAAAAAATCAGTCCGAGTGGCATGAGGGTCATCAAAACACACCTGGCTGCACAGTATGTCCCCTATTCTGAAGACGCTAAATATCTGGTCGTTGTGCGTGATCCAAAAGAAGTTCTGGTTTCTAGCTATCCTTTCTTCGGCAGTGTGGTTGGCCCCCTGATGCCCAGTGTGGAAGTCTGGCTGCAGATGTTTCTGGAACCGGGCTGGCCCATGAGCTTCGGCGCCACCTGGGCGGAACATACCGCGTCTTACTGGGCCCTGCGGCATAAACCCAATGTGCTGGTTCTCTCCTACACAAAACTGAAACAGGACCCCGCACGCGGAATTCGTCAGATCAGCCAGACACTGGGATTAACACTGGATGAACAGCAAACAGCACAGGTGCTTGAGCGCAGCTCATTCTCTTACATGAAAACCATTGATGATAAATTCATTCCGGTGGTCGCGGGCAGCATTCCCTGGGCCAGGGACTTCACCATGATCCGCTCCGGTAAAAGCGGGAATTCCAGGGAACTGCTCACTGAAGCGCAGCAGCAGCGCATTGACCGCAGCATCCGTGAGGAATTACGGAGACTCGGGTCGGATTTTCCCATCGATGATTTTTTCGGCTGAAGCTGAAAGAAAGCAGCACTAGAGCAAGGCCAGAATTTCTTCCGTCATTGCCTGCATCAGCGCCGTGTCGGCTCTGGATTCAACATTGAGCCGGATCACCGGCTCGGTGTTGGACATGCGCAGATTGAAACGCCATTCTCCCATGTCCATACTCAGGCCATCGGTAAAATCAATCTCGCGTGCCTGGCCTTCATAAGCTGCCTTGACTCTGGCGATGGATGCCTTGGCATCAGCGACTTCCCGATTGATTTCTCCACTGGCCGGAAAGGCAGCCATTCGCGCTTCCACCAATGAGGAAAAAGCCTGTTTGCTGCGCGAGAGTAATTCCACTACCAGCAGCCAGGGAATCATGCCGCTGTCGCAGTAGTAAAAGTCACGGAAATAATGGTGAGCACTCATTTCGCCGCCATAGATGGCATCCACCTGACGCATTTTTTCCTTGATAAAGGCGTGTCCGCTTTTGCAGAGCACCGCTTCACCGCCGAATTCTTCCACGACAGCCAGGGTATTCCAGCTCAGGCGTGGGTCATGAATGATTTTGGCCCCGGGTTCTTTTTTCAGAAAGGCTTCCGCCAGCAGACCGACAATGTAATAACCTTCAATAAAAGTACCCTTCTCATCAAAAAAGAAGCAGCGGTCAAAGTCACCGTCCCAGGCGATTCCAAGGTCTGCCCCGTGTGCCTTGATGGCCTCAATAGTCGGCTGCCGGTTTTCCACCAGCAAAGGATTGGGCACCCCGTTGGGGAAATGACCGTCAGCCTGATGATGAATCTTGATGAATTCAATTGGCAGATGTTTTTCCAGCAGATCTATAATCTGACCCGCGCCGCCATTGCCGGCATTGCACACCACTTTCAAGGGACTCAGACTGGCGACATCGATGTAGGAAAGCAGGTGCTTAATGTAAGCCTGTTTCACATCCACCGGCGTGATCGTTCCCGGCTTTTCCACTGTCGGGAAATTACCGGCTTCGGCCAGTTTACGGATATCCTCCAGACCGGTGTCCGCACTGATCGGTTTGGAGTTCTCGCGCACGAACTTCATACCGTTGTAGTCTTTTGGATTATGGCTGGCTGTCACCACGATGCCGCCATCCATGTTCAGATGGGAAGTGGCAAAATAGATTTCCTCTGTTCCACATTGCCCGATGTGTTTCACGTTCACCCCGGCATCGGTCAGTCCCCGGCTCAGGGCATCACAAATCTCCGGACTGCTCAGGCGGATATCATGCCCGACAACAACATTCTTGGGATTTAAAAATGCGGCATAGCCTCGTCCAATCCGATAGGCGATATCTTCATTCAATTGATCGGGAATGCGGCCACGGACATCATAGGCCTTAAAACAGGTGATAGCTTGAGACACGGTCTTTCCTTACTTATAGAGGTTTGTAGACATTCCTGAAATAGTACATGTTGGCTTCCATGAAGCCTTCCACGCTGCCACAGTCGAAACGCTGACCCTTGAATCTGTAACCCAGCACGCCTTTGCCCTTTGTCGCCTGAGTCAGCAGGGCATCTGTAATCTGTACTTCATTATTCCGACCTGGCGGGGTCTCCCGGAGGATATCGAAAATATCCGGTGTCAGAATGTAACGCCCGATGATGGCCAGATTACTGGGGGCATCTTCCGGCGCCGGCTTTTCCACCATGTCACTGATCCTGATCAGGCCGGGTTCAATTTCTTCCCCGGCAATCACACCGTACTTGTAGGTTTCATCAGCCGGCACCTCTTCAATCGCAACAATGCTGCACTGATATTTTTTATACAGCTCGACCATCTGGGACAGCACCCCCTGCTGCGGGGAATAACAGAGATCATCAGCGAGCACGACAGCAAAAGGCTGATCGCCGATCAGGGTTTCACCGGTGAGGATGGCGTGGCCCAGCCCCTTCATTTCGATCTGCCGGGTATAGGAGAAGACCGCATCGTTGATGATGCTTCTGATGTCGGTCAGGTATTTTTCCT
The DNA here is from genome assembly GCA_964553165.1 of uncultured Enterobacteriaceae bacterium. Taxonomy (GTDB): domain Bacteria; phylum Pseudomonadota; class Gammaproteobacteria; order Pseudomonadales; family Pseudohongiellaceae; genus UBA5109. Next base: position 88 of record CAZKJY010000302.1, on the reverse strand, counting down.
TATCGGTACCGGCTATCTGATGTTCCAGCTCATAATTGGTATCGAAGTGATCGGCGATGGCGCGTTTGCCACGACCGGTGATGATGGC
>CAZKJY010000301.1:0-3068 GCA_964553165.1 uncultured Enterobacteriaceae bacterium | reverse complement strand
TCCTATCTGAACGGCGGCATTCACGCCTGGCTGAATGATGGGCATCCTGTGAGCACTGAACCCGTGCAGGCAACTCCTACCCAGGTGAAATTAACAATAGACCCGGCACCTATTGCCAGCCTGGACCTGGTACTTGAGTCTTTGCGGGATGAGCATGTAAAGATCTGGGATGCCCGCTCTGCAGAAGAATTTTCCGGCACCAGAATTACCGCACAGCGCAATGGTCACATTCCCGGAGCCATCAATCTCAACTGGCTGCATACTATTGACCGGGAGAGCAATTTTCGCCTGCTGCCCCTCAACGACATTGAAGATACGCTGAGAATCCTCGGCATAAAACGGGGAGATAAAATAATCACGCACTGTCAGTCCCATCATCGGTCCGGGCTCACCTATCTGATCGCAAAAGCGCTCGGTTTCCCGGTAAAGGCCTATGATGGTTCCTGGTCAGAATGGGGCAATTTACCCGAGACTCCAATCGAATAAGTCCGCAGCGTTTCATGAAAAAACTGTTTATTGTTTTTCAGTTTTGCATTCCGCAGCATCTGCTGTCACGTCTGCTTGGCGCCATTGCTGAATCCAGAATTGTTTTTTTAAAAAATTTTCTGATTCGCCGTTTTATCAATCACTATCAGGTCAACATGGCAGAAGCGGAACGACAGCTGCCTGAAGAATATACCTGTTTCAATGATTTCTTCACCCGGCAGCTTCGCCCGGGTGTGAGACCCATCAGCCCCGATCTCGGTTTGATTCTTTCCCCCGCTGATGGGGTTGTCAGTGCAATCGGCAATATCAATGCTGGTGAAATTTTTCAGGCCAAGGGCAAATCCTATTCATTGCTGTCACTCGTCGGTGGCGACACGGCTCTGGCAGAAACCTATCAGCATGGAAGTTTTGCCACGCTGTACCTGTCTCCCCGTGATTATCACCGTGTGCACATGCCCATCTCAGCCCGGCTGCAAAAAATGCGCTATGTCCCGGGCAGGCTATTTTCTGTCAACCAGACTACTGCTGAAGGCATTGATAATCTCTTTGCCCGCAATGAACGGGCAATTTGTCACTTCCAAAGCCAGCATTGCCCCATGGCGATGATCCTCGTTGGCGCATTGATCGTAGCTGGTATTGAAACCCGTTGGGCCGGTCAGTTCACTCCTGGCAAGTCTGTCGTTTCGGAAAACTACACAGAAGAGAAGGCAGTCACTTTAAACCGTGGTGAAGAGATGGGACTCTTTAAACTGGGGTCCACAGTGATTCTGCTGTTCCCCCCTGGCAAGGTCCGCTGGACTGATACACTGGGTCCCGGTTCAGAAATTCGGATGGGACAGGCTATCGGCCACTTTCAGTCTGCTGAATCCTAGGCCCGCTCGATCGGGAAACTCAGCACTTCTTCAATTGACTTCGCGGCACACTGCAACATCAGGATTCGATCCAGGCCCACTGCCACGCCGGCACAGGCAGGAAGCCCATGCTCCAGAGCGCTGAGCAAATTCTCATCTGCCCGGCGTGGAACAGGTGTCACTTTTTGGAGATCCTGCTGAAATCGCAGAGCCTGCTCCTGCGGATCAAGTAACTCCTTGTAACCATTGGCGATCTCCATACCCCCAATAACCAGTTCAAAACGACGCGCAACCTGTGTCCCCTGATTATTGGTTTCAATCACTGCCAGTGCCGCCTGGGAAGGTGGATAGTCATGAATAAACACCGGCTCCTGCAATTGAGGTTCAATCACATGCGAGTAAAGCAGATCAAGCCAGGTATCCCTGTCAGCGGGAACATCCGCAAAGCTGGTTTCAATCAGCCGCCCTGCCAGTACAGCCAGAGTATCCGTATCAATACTCAGGGGATCAATGTCCAGATAATCCCTGAACAACTGCTGATAACTTAAGCGCCGCCAGCGACCACCCGGTAACAGGATTTTCACCAGGGCCATGACTTCGTCCATCAACTGCTGATCATCAAAGCCGGGGCGGTACCATTCCAGCATGCTGAATTCCGGATTGTGACGGGAACCCTTTTCAGCATTTCGGAACACTTTACAGACCTGGAAAATCGGTCCACTGCCAGCTGCCAGCAGTCGTTTCATGGCGAATTCAGGAGAGGTATGCAGATAGTGTTTTTCAACAGGCGAACCAGGCACGCTAAGGTAATCTGCCTGTATGGGCCAGATCTGGGGATCTGTAATGCTGTAACGCGAAAGAATTGGTGTTTCAACTTCCAGCACGCGAGCTGCTGCAAAAAATGCACGCAGGTCCTGAAGCATTTTTGCTCTGGCCTGCAGGACTGCAGGCGAAGCTGTCGGTCGCCAGTCTTCACCCCGCATAGGAACGAAGGCTATTGCTTGACGCGGTTCTGATACTCACCGGTTCGGGTATCGACTCTGAGCACATCGCCGATTTCAATAAACAAGGGCACTTTAACAACAGCGCCTGAAACCAGCTTTGCCGGTTTGGTGCCGCCCTGGGCAGTATCCCCGCGCAGACCCGGATCGGTCTCTATCACTTCAAGTTCCACAAAATTGGGGGGACTCACAGAAATGGGGGCTTCGTTCCATACCACCACTGTGTAGACGTCCTGTTCTTTCAGCCACTCCTTGGCTTCACTGATGGCGCTGGCATCCGCTGCTACCTGTTCAAAACTGCCGTCAGTTTTCATGAAATGCCAGAATTCGCCGTCGCTATAGAGGTATTCCATTTCCATTTCCATGACATCAGCACCTTCCAGTGTCTCGCCGGATTTAAAGGTCCGCTCCCAGACCCGTCCATTGAGCAGATTGCGCAGTCTCACCCGGTTAAAAGCCTGTCCCTTGCCCGGTTTTACAAATTCGTTTTCCAGAATTGAGCAGGGATCTCCATCCAGTAACACCTTCAGGCCCGACTTGAATTCATTGGTTGAAAACGTTGCCATATTTACCTCATGTTGTGACGTCGAATCAGGCGGGAATGATATGAATTTAGCTCACGGAAAGCCAGCCAGCGCCAGAAATTATTAAGCCGTGTCGCTGCTTTTTCGCTATCATAGACCCATGTTATCGATCCCCATTCATGAAGAGCGCCCCTGGCAGGATTCCC
>CAZKJY010000300.1:0-3072 GCA_964553165.1 uncultured Enterobacteriaceae bacterium | reverse complement strand
TCCCACTGCACATTCATGCCGACTTCGACAAAAATCGCCACCACACCCGTATCCTGACAGATCGGCCGCTTGCCTTCGGCACACATGCGGGAGTTGGTCAGAATCTGCGCCATGGCATCCTTCGCCGCCGGCGACTCTTCGCGCTCATAGGCACGATACACCGCCTGGATATAATCAAGCGGGTGATAGTAGGAAATGTATTGCAGCGCATCGGCGACGCTTTGAATGACGTCTTGTTGTCGAATAACAGTCATGTGAATTTTCCACCCTCGCAAAAAACAAGGGCGCAATTCTAGCATGGAACTGCCGGAGAATGACGCATTCGCCGACACCTGCTCCCGCAATGCCGGCGTGTCCTAAATTTTTATTTCCTGCAAAAAAAAAGCCCTGATAGATCAGGTCTTTTTTGCCAACCGCTTTGTGAACCTAGTCAGCGGCAAAGCAGTAGAACAGACCATCACCGCCGGTGCTGATCAGGGCCTGCTGGCCACAGCCGCGTGAATCATGGGCGGAGTTCCAGTTAGCGGCATCATGATGACCCAGTCTGGCCTTGGCGCCACCGGTATCACTGCTACTGGTCCAGTTATTACAGGTCATGTCGGCACCCGCCGGATAGGCAGTGCCATCAGGTTGGGAGCCGGTGAGGATATCATGACGGTTTGGCGCGAAGCCGCCACCGGGAATGATATTGCCGCGCTCATCAAGAGCCGTCAGCAGTGCAATTCTGTGATTCATGCTGTGCAGATCATTGACGTCCGCAGCAATACGGTTGCCTCTGGGGCCAAACCAGGGGCCTGAACCAATACGGTCTCTTGCATTCACGGCATTCGGGCCCTGCGTGCTCAGATAGGCACGCCAGGTGTGATCCCCGGCACCGGCCGCTTCAGCGCGGGCCTGGCAGATAGCATCTGCGCCAGCAAGTCCGCCCAGATTCCCCCCATTGCCGGAACCGGTGCTGGTGATAAAGAATGTCATTGGGCCTGTCGGCGGCTGTGCCTGAGTCATGCCAGCGCTTAATAGACCGGCCAGTGCCAGACCAAAAAGGCTTAGTGTTTTACGGGTTAACATATCCCTGATCTCCTGTTTTTTGTTATTAAGGTCGTAAATGTTGAGTCAAACGCTGTTCAATATATTGCAAGTCGCAGCCAAATTCACGTCTTTCCGGTCCAACTCATGAGGTTCATCAGTTGGCTGTTCAGCAGCGGCATTCCTGATACCACCGTCAGCTCGCTGAAGCTAACAGTTTCAGTAATTCGCTGAAACCGGGTAGTATTTCCTGCCAGATTTAGGCGAAAGATCATTCTTTTCGCATCACTGCCAAGGACCTGCTCTGTGTTTGACAAATTTGCCTTGAAGGGACTGCATCCGGAACTGACGCATAATGTCGCCCGCAACAATAACATTGCGGTGTTCGCCACCATCTGCGGCATCATTTTCATCTTTCAGATTCTCTTTGCCACCGTACCAAGCGGCATCCTGGGCATCTGGGTCGTCATCATGATTATCCTGTCCCTGTTTCGCCTGTTCATGGGCTACAAGCTGATGCGCTTTACTACAATCAACGCTGAGTGGAAACGCACTACCCTGCTTTTCATCATCAGTACCAGTCTGGCCGGTTTTGGGCTTGGGGTTTCAGCCTTTCTGGCGGAACTCTACAGCACGGTACAGGAACAGCTTTTTATTTTCGCCCTGATGATTGGTTTCTCTGGTGGTGCCGTCGCCACACTTAGTCCGGTCCTGCAGGGTTATATTGCCCATGTCTTTGGGATTATGCTGCCCCAGATACTGGCCCTGTTTTTCACCCGCAGCGAAGCCAGCCTGTTTGACTCGGAAGACCTGGAACGGATGATTGGTATCCTCGGCATTCTGTACATGATCGTCATCATCCGTGCCGGTATTATTCTGCATCGTACCTTTCTTGACAGTGTAACCCTGAAGAATGATCTGGCCGCGGCCAAGGACCTGGCAGAGGCTGCCAATCAGGCCAAATCAAAATTTATCTCCAGTGTCTCCCATGAACTGCGTACACCTATGCACGCCATCATGGGCTACAGCCAGCTGTTTGAACTTGATGAGGATCTGGATGAAGAAAAGAAGGATTACTCACGGCAGATCATTCAGGCGGGCAATCATCTGCTGGCTCTGATAGATCAGATTCTGGAATTCTCCAAGATCGAAGCCGGCAAACTCAAATTCAATCTGCAGCAGGTCAGTCTCAACAACCTGTTGCAGGAAACCGAAACCCTAATGCAGACGCTGGCCAGCAAACACCAGGTACTGCTCAGCCTGTCGCTGCTTGATCCGGACATCACCTTTCGCTCCGACCGTCTGCGCCTGAAGCAGGTGTTGCTGAACCTGATCTCCAATGCGATCAAGTACAACAAACCAGGCGGTACGGTTGATATCAGCGCTGAAAGGTTGTCCGCCAAAAAAATCAAAATCAATGTCGTGGATTCCGGCCAGGGCATCCCTGAAGCAAAGCAGCAGGAAGTCTTTGTCTCCTTCAACCGCCTGGGCAGGGAATCGGGCGATCTGGAAGGCACGGGCATCGGGCTGGTCATATCGCAGGAACTGGTAGCATCCATGGGCGGCCGGATTAAATTTGAATCCGAGGAAAATGTCGGCAGTCATTTTTGGATAGAACTGGATACCCAGTACTTCAATGAGGCTGCCAGCCAGTAAGTTTCGAGGCTGTACCCTGCTTTGCTTAAGGGGTACGATGCCTCAGGGTTATTGATCACTGAACCAGAGCGCACAGTCACCGGAAAGGGCATGGCAAAAAAAACTGTATTGATTTATATCGTAGAAGACAGTGTACCAAGCGCGATGCTCTACAAAAGCTATGTCGAAACACTGGGCTACCAGGCCCGTGTCTTCCACACCGGCATGGACGCCCTCGCTGCCCTGAATGAACAGGTTCCCAGCATCCTCATTCAGGATATCCAGCTACCTGACATCAACGGTCTGGATATCGTGCGCGAAGTCAGCAAAGCCGAACTGCCTACCAAAACCATTGTCATCACCTCCAATACGGAAATTGATTATGCCGTGGAAGCCACCAAGAGTGGCGCC
>CAZKJY010000299.1:0-3073 GCA_964553165.1 uncultured Enterobacteriaceae bacterium | reverse complement strand
GTTTCGGCTTCAGTTTGCATTGATGAAAAACTCCATAATTTCTTTTCGTCGGTTCGGACCAGCCGGTCAGGCCAGCGTTTATTCTTATTGTTAGCGTGAAGCGCGCTGGTTTTTCAGTGCTCTTACACCAGCACATTTGCCGGGTAAAAACGGTGAAAGCTGCCATGCGGTTCGCTTTATCTCAACATTGACAGAAAACTGCGACTAAAACCCTATATTAAAAACCCTACATATAGTGGTTCGGCCAATCATCGGATAATTTGTAAATTCGTGACCAAAATGCTGGTTTCGACGCTGCGGATGGTGCCTGAGAGCAATGTCGAGGCGGTATCAGATTTTGGCCTTAAACCCTTAATATCACAAGATATAGTGGTTTAATGCTGATGGACCTCACTATATCAGGGATTTTTTCGCTTTGGCAAGTAAAAATGTTGTGTATTTCATGTGAATAAGTTGTGTATAGCCTGAAGCGGAAGAAATTGATGATCCGGAACATTTCCTGCGCTGGCCAGAATACCATATCTAGTGGTTTAAGTCAGAAGAACCCGGGCAAGGAGCCGGAACCGCCCTGATTCGGGCAATGTCGGCAAATTCGGGGGTTTTTGGCGTCCACAGTTGTCTGCTTTAAGTGGCTTGAGATTCATATTTGTTTCAGAAAAGTTCCCTGATTCTTTCAAGATCAGACCCTACTTTATGTTCTGTTAAACGCAATCAGGCAAACATTAACCAGGAGAAGCAAGACGATGAAAAAGTTAATCACCAGCTTACTCGTAAGTGCCGGATTGAGCCTCGGTGCTTATCAGGTAACAGCCAATGAACTGCAGCTCAGAGTTGGCAGCGTAGAGGTTATTGAACTGAATGCCGAACAGGCCTCCAGAATTCAGGCTGAACGCACCATGTATGCAGAGGCTGTCGATTTGTTGATGGGCATGGATGACCGGGCCTCCCAGCAGCGTCTGGAAGCTATCAGGGGTGAACACGAGCGCCGGATCGAACGGATTGTCAATAACGAGGAAGTGGTCGCTCAGCCTAGACAGCGTGTACGACCGATGGGTGTTATTTACTAGAATCTGTCGGCAGTATCCACACGACTTTGCTTGCTGCCAAGGAAGGCAGCAACAAATTCATTGGCAGGATTTTGCTGCAGTTGCTGGGGCTCTCCCCACTGCTGCAGGATGCCATCCTTCATCACGCCGATTTCATCCGCCATGTTACAGGCTTCATGGCGGTCATGCGTGACCAGTATCGCGGTAATCTGATTCTGCTTGAGTATCTGCCTGACTTCCAGGCTCAATTCCCGCCGCAGTTCTGTATCCAGATTGGAAAAGGGCTCATCCATCAGCAGTATGCTCGGATTCGGTGCCAGTGCTCTGGCGAGGGCAACGCGCTGTTGCTGCCCACCGGATAACTGGTGAGGGTAATAGTCGGTATGTGCCTGGAGTTTAATCATGTCCAACAGCCTGGCGATGATGACTTCCTGAGCGGCTTTGTCCTGATCCTGGATGCCAAAGGCAATATTGGCTTTCACCGTCATGTGCGGGAACAGGGCATAGTCCTGGAATACCATGCCGACCTTGCGCTTTTCCGGTACCAGAGTATAGCCGGGCTGACTGATGACTGTTCCGGCCAGCTCAATCTGGCCATGATAGACAGGTTCAAATCCGGCAATGGCGCGCAGTGCAGTGGTTTTGCCGCAGCCGCTCGGACCCAGCAGACAGGCGATCTGGTTTTCGGTGACCTCAAAGCTCAGTGAGGGAATAATGACATGATCCCCGTACCGGCAGGCGATTTCATTGACTCTGAGTAACTTGTTCACGGGCGTCTGTGCGGTGCTCGACTCAGGCACAGAGAAGAAATTCCAGCAGGGCTTTCTGGGCATGCAGGCGGTTTTCTGCTTCATCCCAGACCACGGAATCAGGGGCATCAATGACCACGGCACTGACTTCCTCACCACGGTGAGCAGGCAGGCAGTGCAGGAATATGGCATCCGGTCTGGCCTTTGCCATCAGATCGGCGGTCACTTCGTAGCGGGCAAAATCCACCCGCCGCTTCTGCATTTCATCTTCCTGCCCCATGGAAGCCCAGACATCGGTGGCGACCAGTGAGGCGCCGGCAACGGCTGCTTCCGGATCATGCACGATTTGTACACGCTTGCTGTTGGCCTGCAGGAGTTCCTGCATGGGTTCGTAACCCGGCGGACAGGCGATGGTCAGCTCAAAATCCAGCAGGGCGGCGGCATTGATATAGGAATTGCACATGTTGTTGCCATCACCGACCCAGCAGACCCTGTGACCCTGGATATTCCCGCGATGCTCAAAGAAGGTCTGCATGTCCGCCAGCAACTGGCAGGGGTGGTAGGTGTCAGACAGGCCGTTGATGACGGGGACCTGGGAATGTTCCGCCAGTGCCTCCACCGTTGACTGGGAAAAAGTCCGCACCATGATGGCATCCACCATGCGCGAGAGCACCCGGGCTGTGTCTGGAACAGGTTCACCTCTGCCCAATTGTGAATCGGCCGGTGATAGAAAAATGGCAGAACCGCCCAGCTGGGTCATGCCCGCTTCGAACGACACGCGGGTTCTGGTTGAGGACTTCTCAAAAATCATCGCCAGCGATTTGTTTTTTAGATATTCATGTGCTTTGCCTTCGCGCAGCATGGTTTTGAGTTCAGTGGCGCGGGCAATAATCTGACGGAATTCAGCGGAACTGAGATCCTGCAGACTTCTGAAATGTCTAAGCGCCATCACAAAACTCCCGGATTACCTGGCTCAGGGTAGTACACAAGTGCTGGGATTCTTCATCATTGATGATCAGTGGAGGCAGCAGACGGATGACTTTTTCCATCTGTACGGTGATCAACAGTCCCTGTGCCCTAGCTCTGTTAACCAGGTCACTGCAGGGGACTGTCATTTCGATGCCGATCATCAGACCGAGGCCTCTGACTTCTTTTACCTGCGGAATAGACTGCAGGGAAGTTTGCAGCGACTGCAAAATACTGTTGCCCTGTTTGCGGGCATTCTCGATCAGCCTGTCATCATGAATGGCTTTATTGACGGCAATCCCGGCCGTGCTT
>CAZKJY010000298.1:0-3084 GCA_964553165.1 uncultured Enterobacteriaceae bacterium | reverse complement strand
CGTACGGTCTGCGATAAGGCGCTTGGGTCAACCCCGAGTTTGGTGGCAAGGCCCGTGACGGCAAGCTAACAATTGAAGACATGACTGGCGGCACATTTACCATCACCAATGGAGGCGTATTTGGTTCTCTGCTTTCGACGCCAATTCTCAATCCGCCACAGACGGCCATTTTGGGTATGCACAAAATCCAGGAGCGTCCGGTAGCGGAGAATGGCCAAGTTGTCGTACGGCCGATGATGTATCTGGCGCTTTCCTACGATCACCGCTTGATCGATGGTAAAGAAGCAGTTCAGTTCCTCGTGGCCATCAAGGAAATGATTGAGAATCCCGCTAAGATTCTACTTGAAATTTAATTACTAATTTATTGAAATTATTAGGATAAGTGATGTCCGATAAATATGATGTGATTGTGATTGGCTCCGGTCCTGCCGGTTATGTGGCAGCGATCAGAGCGGCCCAGCTTGGCTTGAAGACGGCCTGTATTGAGAAGTGGCAGAACAGTAAAGGGCAGGGTGTTAATGGCGGCACCTGTCTGAATGTGGGCTGTATCCCGTCAAAAGCGCTGTTGGACAGTTCCTATAAATATCATGAAACAAAAACGTCATTGTCCACCCATGGTATCGCCACCGGAAAAGTGGGTATCGACGTTAAAGGGATGATTGGCCGGAAGGCAAAAATCGTTGAACAACTCACCGGTGGCATCGCTGGGTTGTTTAAAAGCAATGGTGTGACGTCTCTGTTTGGCACTGGAAAGCTACTGGCAGGTCGCCAGGTCGAGTTCACGGATCACGATGGTAAAACCCAAGTTTTGTCAGCGGATAATGTGATCATTGCCACTGGCTCTCAGCCAATCAATATCCCCGTTGCACCTATTGATGGCAAGACCATCATTGATTCCACCGGTGCGCTGGAGCTGACAGAAGTGCCCAAGCGGCTCGGCGTAATTGGCGCAGGCGTTATTGGCCTGGAGCTTGGCAGTGTCTGGAACCGCCTTGGCAGTAACGTGGTACTGCTCGAAGCTATGTCAGATTTTCTGTCCATTATGGACCAGCAAATTGCCAAAGAGTCCCAAAAGATCTTCACCAAACAGGGGCTGGATATCCGTCTCAGTTGCCGTGTAACGGGCAGTGAGGTGAAGGGCAAGGAAGTGGTCGTCACATACCAGAACAGTGAGGGCGAGGAAGCACAGGAAACGTTTGACAAGCTGATTGTCTGTGTGGGACGTCGTCCCTACACCGAGGGCCTGCTGGCTCCAGACAGTGGTGTAAATCTCGATGAGCGCGGCTTTATCTTTGTCAACGAACAATGCGCAACCAATGCGCCGGGTGTCTGGGCTGTTGGTGATGTGGTACGTGGCCCAATGCTTGCCCACAAAGGCTCAGAAGAGGGCGTCATGGTTGCAGAGCGTATCGCCGGCCAGAAGACACAGATGAACTACGATATTATTCCTAACGTTATTTACACCCACCCTGAAATTGCGGCTGTTGGCAAGACAGAAGAGCAGCTGAAACAGGCGGGGGAACACTATAACGTTGGTATTTTCCCATTCATTGCCAGTGGCCGAGCACTCGCAGCGGATGAAACCGAAGGTATGGTGAAAATGATCGCCCATGCTGAGACTGACCGCATTCTGGGTTGTCACATCGTTGGCCCCAGTGCGGCTGACCTGGTCCAACAGGTCGCAATTGCCATGGAATTTGGTTCCAGCGCTGAAGATATCGGTATGACTGTATTTGGTCATCCGACCTTGTCGGAAGCAGTCCATGAAGCCGCACTGGCGGTTAATGGCCACGCGATCCACATTCCAAATCGCAAAAAGCGCAAGTAACAGTGTCTTATGAACTCCGCGGGTACAGCTGGCCTGCGGAGTTTTTTTATCCATCCAATGAAAGCAGCTACGGGGATTTAGAGTATGAACCTACACGAATATCAGGCAAAGCAGCTTTTTGCTGAGTACGGCCTTCCGGTGTCGCAGGGTGTAGCGGCGGAAACCGTGCACGAGGCTGTTGCTGCGGCCGATATCATCGGCGGCGATCGCTGGGTTGTTAAAGCCCAGGTGCATGCCGGTGGTCGCGGCAAGGCAGGTGGCGTCAAACTGGTCACCTCAAAGGCGGAAATTGAAGAATTTGCACGCCAGTGGCTGGGCAATCGTTTGGTGACCTACCAGACAGATGCTAACGGACAGCCCGTCAGTCGCATTCTGGTTGAGTCATGTACCAATATTGCTCAGGAACTGTATCTGGGTGCTGTTATCGATCGATCTACCCGTCGCATCGTATTTATGGCCTCTACTGAAGGTGGCGTTGAGATTGAGAAGGTGGCTGAAGAAACACCAGAAAAAATTCTCAAGGCTGTTATCGACCCTCTGACCGGAGCACAACCCTACCAGGCACGTGAACTGGGTTTCCAGCTGGGACTGAACTCCGATCAAATCAAGCAGTTCACCAAACTGTTCCTGGGACTGGCAAAATTGTTCCAGGATTACGACTTGGCCTTGCTGGAAATTAACCCTCTGGTTATTACCGATGAAGGCAACCTCCACTGCTTGGACGGAAAGATCAATATTGACGGGAATGCCATGTATCGTCAGCGCAAGCTGCAGGATATGCACGATCCATCCCAGGATGACGCCCGTGAAGCACACGCTGCGAAATGGGATCTGAACTACGTGGCCCTCGATGGCAATATTGGCTGTATGGTCAATGGCGCTGGTCTGGCCATGGGCACCATGGATATTGTCAAACTCCACGGCGGTCAACCAGCCAACTTCCTCGATGTGGGCGGTGGTGCGACGAAAGAGCGTGTTGTTGAAGCATTCAAGATCATTCTTTCAGACGAGAAAGTTCAAGCGGTACTGATCAATATTTTTGGCGGCATCGTGCGCTGTGATCTGATCGCTGAAGGTGTGATGGGCGCAGTAGAAGAAGTGGGCGTAAAAGTACCGGTTGTGGTCCGCCTTGAAGGTAACAACGCTGAACTGGGCTCAAAAATTCTGGCAGAGAGCGGTTTGAACATCATCGCCGCAACCAGCCTGACTGATGCAGCCCAGCAAGTGGTAAAAGCAGCGGAAGGCAACCAGTAATG
>CAZKJY010000297.1:0-3110 GCA_964553165.1 uncultured Enterobacteriaceae bacterium | reverse complement strand
GAAAATATGTTCCGCATTTCAAGGCGGGCAAGGAATTGAGGGATCGTGTCAACGACAGTCTGATGCGTGACCGATTCTAGGCATATTTTCCAAGGAAACTGATAAAACGGCGGTACCCGGACAGGGCACCGCCGTTTTTTTTATAATGGCAATATGCGTAAACTGATTCGATATCTGGGCTATATCATCTTTCTGCTGCTTGTTCTGGCGGGCTTTGTGTTTGCCAGTAAAAACACCAGTGAAGTACCTTTGTGGATTGGTATTCAGCTGGCTCCGCAAAGTCTGGCTGTGTGGGTGCTGCTGGCCTTTGCCTGGGGAGGCGTACTCGGCCTGTTGATCGGATTTGGTCTGTTTCGCCGGATACGGGCAAACTATAGAATCCATCAGCTTGAAGCCCGCCTGAAAAAACTTGAGAAAGAGACTTCACGTAGTCGTGGCACGGTTATCAAGTCTGCGGTTCATGAAAAATAGGCCTGTAACAGCAGCATGACAATGAGCAATATCACACTATACCTCTTACTGCTTCTGGCACTGGCAGCGGCCTGGTACAGTGGGTACCGCAGTCAGGGTTCAAGCAGGCACACTACCCGAAAGAACAGTGAACAGGATTATTTTATCGGTCTTAACTACCTGCTCAATGATGAACCTGAGCATTCCGTTGATTCATTCATTGCTTCACTGGAAGTTAATTCAAGCACACTGGAGAGTCATCTGGCACTGGGTACCCTGTTACGCAGGCGAGGCAAGGTTGACAGCTCTATCGCCGTCTTTCAGAAACTGCTGGCGGATAGCCAACTAGATAATGCAGCACTGGACAAGGTCAAACTGGGACTGACAAAAAGTTATGTGGCAGCCGGGCTGCTGGACCGGGCAGAGCGTCTGATAGATGAACTGAAAATCGCCGCTGTCGATATACGCTATGCAGCACTGTTACAAGGGATTATCGTCTATCAGTTGGAAAAGGAATGGCTGAAGGCGATCATGATGGTCAATGAATTGCTGAGAATATGCCCGGCAAACCAGCGACAGACTTTCCAGCTCAAGGCATCACATTACTATTGTGAGCTGGCAGAAAAGGAAATGTCGCTGCAGCATTTCAATCAGGCCAGGGATTATCTGGGCAATGCTGGCAATATGAGTAAAAGCAATGCCCGTACCAGTCTCCTGCTGGGGAAACTGGAACTTGCCCAGGGACATTATGCCAAGGCAGTCAGGGTCTTACAGAAAATTGCGGCACAGGATGCGGATTTCAGGGCAGAAGCTTTTGATCTGCTGGTGTCGGCGTACCAGTCGCTGGGTCAGGAAAGTGAACTCAAGCGCTATATCGAACAGTGTCTGCAGGACTCCCCCTCACCGGGTTTAATACTCAAAATCGTCCAGCACATTGAAGCAGCAGAAAACAGGCAGGCCGCCAGAGATTTACTGCTGCAGCAGTTAAAAACCAAACCGGCTATTGAATTACTCGGTGACGCCATCCTGCTGGATGCTGATGCGGACAAGCAGGACAGCGCGACGCTGTTCAGGACAACACTGAATAATTATTTGCAGGCCAAACCACGCTATCAATGCAAGAGTTGTGGATTTGAGTTGCAGAAACTCCACTGGCTCTGTCCGGGCTGTAATGAATGGGGATATGTCAAACCAGTCGAATTACAGAATGAACAGCTTTCAGTGGTCTGAGGAGAGACAGGATGGATTACAATAAGCAAATTATCATCGCGCTGGACTTTGCCAGTGAGTCTGACTGCCTTGAATTCGTTGAAAAGCTGGATCCAGCCCTTTGTCGCCTGAAAATTGGGAAAGAGCTGTTTACACGTTTTGGTCCTCAGCTGGTGGCAGTCATCCAAAGCCGAGGTTTTGAGGTCTTTCTCGATCTTAAATTCCACGACATCCCCAATACCGTAGCGGCAGCCTGCCGCGCTGCCGCCGATCTGGGTGTCTGGATGTGCAATGTTCATGCCTCAGGCGGGAAGGCCATGCTGGAAGCGGCCAGGGAGGCCCTGAGGGGCCCTGAAGATCCATTGCTGATCGCTGTGACAGTGCTCACCAGTCTGGGTGACGACGATCTTGCTCAATTGGGGATACAGCGAAGTACACAGGAACAGGTATTAAAGCTGGCGCAGCTGACACAAAGCTGTGGTCTGGATGGAGTCGTCTGTTCTGCCCAGGAGACAGAGCTGTTGCGTCGGCAGCTGGATAAAAATTTCAAGCTCGTGACTCCCGGCATCAGACCCAGGGGCGATAGTAGTGATGACCAGAAACGAATTGTCAGTCCTGAAGCAGCCTTGCTGAGCGGTAGCGACTATCTTGTCATTGGCAGGCCAATAACCCGTGCTGAAGACCCGGCTGCCAAGCTTGCCAGTATTATCAATTCCATAGAAAGCGCCAGTTAAATTTCAGGAAATATTTGAACTCTCTGCTAGGCTTAAGTGGGCAGTGCATTTGCCTGCATAAAAACTATTGTGAACTGGAGGTCACTATGAAATTCATGTCAAAACTACGTCAGGGAATTGTCGTAATTTGTTGCAGTCTGCTGCTGGTCTTGGGGCAGATGGCTTGGTCACAGAATGAAGCCAGCGATATGCCAATGCAACGCGTGGCTATCAATCATGCAGATGCAGAAACCATTGCAATGGTACTTGATGGTGTCGGCATCGCGCGTGCACAGGCTATTGTCGAATACCGGGACAGTAATGGGGAGTTCCAGAGTCTGGAGGATTTGTTGCTGGTGAGCGGTATCGGCGAGGCAACCCTTCGCAATAATCAGGATCGGATCAGTTTCGACTGAAGACCGGAAAACAGCCGGATAACGGCAAATCAAGCAATAAATACCCTGGATGCCAGGGGTTTAGGTTTGCTGTTCTCCGGCTACTGCTTACAGACAGTTGAAACTGGCTGATTAACCTGGCCCGGACCAGCCAGAAAGTAATTAACAGCCTTCCCCATCATTTCAATCACACCATCATTGGACAATCGTTGGGCACAGCTGGCGCAATGCATGGATGCTGAAAGAATGAAAATCGGAGAAAAATGTTAAGAAAAACAAGGAGGGGAGTTGGCTGCCCAACCTGGACTCGAACCAGGAACCAAGTGATTAACAGTCACCTACT
>CAZKJY010000296.1:0-3119 GCA_964553165.1 uncultured Enterobacteriaceae bacterium | reverse complement strand
TGCCCTGCTTTCTGAAAAGGTTATAAAACCCGGGACTTCACCGTCAGGGAGTGCTGCATGATTAATTCACTTATCTATTCACTGATGATTGTCCTGCTCAGACTTGCCCTGAAAATCATGCCAGCGAATCGCAGAGAGTGGGGTCGGGCCATGCTGTATGAAACCCTGCATCAAACCAGTGAGTTTCAGGCGCTGCTTTGGGCGCTTGGATGTTTGAAAACCGCAATGCTTGAGAGGATACGTATGATGAAAACAGGAACACTATGTGTCTCAAAAACGGTGCTGGCACTGGAAATAGTATGCTGCTTTCTCCCAGTAAGTTTTATGTTGATCGGTTTGCTAAATGAGTTGTTAACGGGAAGGATTCTGGATAGGGAGATACTGTTCTTTGCCTATTCAACACTCATTTTTTATCTGATTGGTCCGAGTGGAGTAGTGCTCGGATTAAGGTATCTGTTTAAGGGCCCAATCAGGATGAGGTTTATTGTGAAGACCTTGCTGAGTCTGTTGGCAATCGGAACAGTCATAGCGCCGATCTGGTTCATGCAATTTACTTCCGGAAATGTCAGATTCGACAATGCCTGGCTGGTCGTCAGTCTGATCGGCGTCTTACCAGCACTGGCGATAAGTCATTTGATCTATCTCTCGAAGGATAACAGCAAGCTGGCGCATAGCTGATTACCGTATCGAATCGGCTTGGATTCCTAGGCAATAAGCTGCAGATGGATGCTGCTGGCGTGTTCAATTCCTGATGACGCGCTGTTTATTTGTTGGGTTTTGCTTATCAGGAATGAACGCTGCGTTCATGAAATAGAACGTGTAGAATCCAGAAGCAGTGAATAAACTATATTTCGTTTAAATCAGCTTTACTGGAGAACGTCGGTGAAAAATCTTCCTGCTTCCCTGCTTTCGATACTGATGTTGGTGACGGTTATAACCATGCCAGCAGCTGCCCACCATTCAACTGCCATGTTTGATTCGGATAATCCCATTGAGCTGGCAGGGACTATCAAGGAATGGCAATACACCAATCCGCATACCTTTATCATCCTGAACGTGACTGATGAAAATGGTGAGCTTGTGGAATGGGCCCTGGAAGGCAGAAGTACGAGTGCCATCTATCGGCTTGGCTGGACACCGGAAAGCCTGCAGCCAGGTGATGAAATCATCGTGACTGTTCGCCCCCTGCACAGTGGTGCCCCAGGTGGAAACTACAGCAATATTCGCTGGAAAGACGGCACTGAAATTGATCCTACTGTCGCCAGACCGCAATAAATTCCGGGAGCTGAAATGTACAATAACAAGATGTTCAAACCGGCGAAGCGATCGCCACTGATGTTGCTTTCTGTCATTGGTCTGTGTGTGGCCTGTGTACCACAGGAATCACCGGATGCGGTTGATGCTGAAACGGTGATGCGTTATCCAGACTGGCGTGGCCAGTGGCAGCGGGCACCTGGTAGTCTGAACTGGCCGTCTGAGGGTTATGAAGTCGCAGGCCCTCCACCACTGACTGATGAATACAGGGCGATCTGGGAGGGCTATACCGCGCTGCAGGAAGCAGGGATCCCGGCAGGCGATCCGCCATCAACCTGTTTGCCGCAGGGCATGCCCAGGATCATGAAAATGACCTATCCGATGGAAATCATTGTGACGCCCGAGATTACCTATATCTATGCCGAATGGAACAGTCAGTTTCGCCGGGTCTACACCGACGGCAGGGATTGGCCGGCTTATATTCTGCCGGCCTTCAACGGTTATTCGATTGGTGAATGGCATGATGAAAACAACGATGGCGTCTACGATATGCTGGCCATTGAAACCCGTGCCATGAAGGGGCCGCGCTCTTTTGATTCCCTTGCTGTTCCCTTGCATGAAAATAACCAGACCGTGGTGCTGGAGGAAATTCGCCTGCGGGATGACATGACCATGGTCAATACCATCACCACCATCGATGATGCCCTGACGGGACCGTGGACTGTCGATCAGGTTTATCTGCGTGAACTGGATAATGTTGTCTGGGCGGAATATGCCTGTGCAGAAAACAACCTGCACCTGAAGCTTGGCGATGAATGGTACTTCATCAATCAGGACGGCACGCTATCGCCAACACGGGAAGGACAACCGGGCCTGGTGCCCGATACACGCAATTAGAGAAAGCAAAAAAGTAAGACCAGATTTTTTCTCAGCGTTATCGACTCCGAGCAGAACGATAAAGATGCGCTTTAACGTTTTGCGGCATCTATTTAGTACAGCCTTGTAAGGCTACGATTATTCCGGCCGCCTGCAGGGTTTGTATAAACTGCGTGGGTGTTCATTGACCCGGAAAGCATTAAGGAATGCTATGGATTCTAAAATTGTCGCTGAAGCTGCCCGCGCAACGCTTGATGGAAGCATGCCTTTTCCGGAAGTCGTACACAGCTTACTGGAAACAGGTGTTGAGTATTACCATGTCGATTATGTGGCCTTACAGAAAACGTTTTACAGTGGGTCTGGAGAGTTAATAAAAACCCCAATTACTTATGAAGGCTTGCCTGCCGTTGCCAGTGACTTTGATCCTGCAGCACTTCGCGCTGCCATTTTGGATAGCCAGCAAAAAGGTCAGCATTACCGCGAGTTCACCAGGCGAGCTATGAATGCAGGGGTGCAGGGTTACATTGCGTTTCTACGTGGCAAGCGTGTTACTTACTGGGGGCGCAGTGGTGATCAGCATACTGAGTGGTTCCCCGGTGCAGAACCCCAGTAATGCATTTAGGACATAGTCGGCACCCAATATTCTCTTAAGGAACACTACTATTTTTTAGTGTTTTTTATTTTGAGCTACCAGTTATGAAATTGAAGTTAAGGGCCTTTCAAATACTGATTCTAGTCCTTATCGCCCTGGTAGTTTCCACTTTCCTTCTTTATAAAAATTCTGATGTTCGTGTTCCTGCTACTCCTGAATTAAGTGGCGTTCAAAACTGGATTGAACCTGCAGGTATTTTCCCAAACGATTCAGACCTTGCTGTCGGCCAGGGCTCAGCTGTCGATATAGACAGTCAGGGAAATATATATTTCTTGCACAGAGCAGGGTATGGCTTTGGAAATTCCGAAATCATTCCTGCAGAGACTGTTTGGGTGAT
>CAZKJY010000295.1:0-3124 GCA_964553165.1 uncultured Enterobacteriaceae bacterium | reverse complement strand
TCGGGCAGGGAGAGTCGGATAGAGCCCAGTTTTGGTGAGCTTGATCCTCTGTCTGCAGATGAGCTGGATGATAAACCGGCCCGCCTGCGTGACGTGGTTAAGGGGCATAAACCAGACAATAAAAAAGATATTAAAAAAGATAATATAAAAGATAATAAAAAGGACAATAAAAAGCTCAATGAGCTGGCAGCACGGCAAACGGAACTGTTTTCCGATTCTCCCGGCGATTACTATTCGGAAGAGGACCGTGATGATGCCAATTACAGTGAGCCGGAAGAAGTCATCGTAATCAATGTCATGGCTAAAAACGGTGAGCACTTTGCTGGGAGGGATCTGTTACCCATCCTGCTCAGACAGGGTATGCAACTGGGTAAAATGAGCATATTTCATAAACATGCCGATGCGGATGCAAACGGTCCTGTCATGTTCAGCATGGCCAATATGGTTAAACCTGGCACCTTTGACATCGCCCTGATGGATGAATTTTCGACACCCGGAGTCAGCTTTTTCCTGCAGCTCCCCAACAGGCTGGGCAACATGAAGTGTTTTGAAAAAATGCTTGAAGCTGCCAACAGTATCAGGAACAGCCTTAACGGTGAGCTGAAGGACGAGCACCGCAGTGTCATCACCCGCCAGACAATTGAACATTGTCGTCAGCGTATTCAGGACTTTGAGCTGGCCCAGTTGTCCAAAAAATAATCGGAAGGCGAGCATGAGCGGTCCGAGCGATGCCCTCAAGAAGGAACTCGAAACGCTGCGGGAGCAGATCCAGCATCACAACCGCCTCTATCATCAACAGGATGCGCCGGAAATTCCGGATCAGGAATTTGACCGACTCTTCGATCGACTGCTGGAGATAGAGTCAACGCATCCCGAGCTTGTCACCGCAGATTCCCCCAGTCAGCGGGTAGGCAGTGAGCCTTTACCGGGCTTTACCGAAGTCACCCACACCATCCCCATGCTGTCCCTTGAAAAGGCCTTTGATGAAGACAGCCTGCAAAAATTTGAAGCCCGGATACTGAAACGCCTGCCGGGGCTCAATGGGCAGCTTGAATATTCCTGCGAGCCCAAAATTGATGGTGTCGCTGTCAGCCTGCATTACCAGGAGGGTCTGCTGGTTCAGGCGGCGACCCGGGGAGACGGCAGCACCGGCGAAGACATCACCCATAATGTCAGAACCATTGCGGATGTACCCCTGCGACTGAGCGGGGAAGGGTATCCCGCGTCACTGGAAGTCCGCGGCGAAATCTTCATGACCCGATCCGGCTTTGAGCGGATGAATACCAGCGCCCGAAACAACGAGGAACGCACCTTTGTGAACCCCCGCAATGCCGCGGCCGGTACCCTGAGGCAACTGGATTCACGCATTACCGCCAAACGACCCCTGACCATGTTCTGTTACAGTCTGGGTGCAGTCAGTGAAGGCATGCCGGGGCGTCTCAGTGAGATATTCCTGTTACTGGAACGTTGGGGTTTGCCGGTCAATCCCATCCGCACAACGGCAAGTGGCATTGAGGCTGCCTTTCAGTACTGTGAACAGATTCTGAGTCAGCGTGCTGAGCTGGATTATGAAATTGATGGTGTGGTGCTCAAGGTCAACGCGCTTGAGTTACAGGACAGTCTGGGCATGAACGCACGTACGCCGCGCTGGGCCATCGCCTATAAATTCCCGGCCGAGGAAGTCGCCACCACCCTGAATGACGTGGAATTTCAGGTGGGGAGAACGGGCACCATTACCCCGGGGGCAAGACTGGAACCGGTTTTCGTTGGTGGTGTGACCGTGAGTAATGCCACCCTGCATAACATGGACGAAATCAGACGCCTTGATATCCGAATCGGCGATCGGGTGATTATTCGTCGTGCCGGTGACGTGATTCCCAAGGTCGTCAAGGTGATCAAAGAACAGCGTCCCCGGGATACTCGGGAAATCAAAGCGCCAGCTTCCTGTCCGGTCTGTCACTCCGATATAGAACATATCGAAGGAGAGGTGCTGATACGTTGCACGGGTGGTTTGTACTGTAAGGCGCAGCGAATCCAGAGTCTGATTCATTTTTCTTCGCGTCAGGCCATGGATATTGATGGACTGGGCGTCAAACTGATTGAACAACTGGTTAATGAAGGGCTGGTGGACAGTGTTGCCGATGTTTACCGATTAACGCTTGAGCAGCTCGCAAGCCTGGAACGGATGGCACAGAAGTCTGCTTCAAACCTGCTGGTCGCGATAGAGAAAAGCAAGGATGTGTCCCTGCAACGCTTTATCTATGCCCTTGGTATTCGTGAAGTAGGCGAGGCGACCGCACTGGCCCTGGCCAGCCATTATGGATCGCTGGAAAAACTGATGCGGGCAGACCTAGAAAGTCTGGTCGCCATCCCTGATATCGGCAATATCATGGCCCAGCATATTACGGCATTCTTCAGCGAAGCGCATAACCGCGCGGTCATTCAGGACCTGCTGGATGCCGGGGTCAGTCCGCAGAGCCTGGACTTGCCTGACCGTGGTGACTTGCCTTTACAGGGACAAACTTTTGTTCTCACCGGCACGCTGGAGCGAATGCCGCGGGATGATGCCAAACGGCACCTGCAGCAACTGGGCGCGAAAGTTGCCGGTTCGGTCTCCGCAAAAACCTCCTGTGTGATTGCTGGTCCTGGTGCCGGCAGCAAGCTGGATAAAGCGGAAGAACTGGGCATAAAAGTGATCAATGAGGGCGATTTTGTGTCATTGCTTACACAATACGGCATAACAGTGTAAAGTATAGGCTGTATGGCCTGACTAAAGTGCCTATTGTTAATAAACGTGAGTGAGTAGACGTGAGCAGGGACAAGCCAATGCGCCTGATATTCGTGAGTCTCATACTATTATTGTTGAATGCCTGTGCTTCGGCGCCACCGGAGAATACGGCCAATATCTGCAGCATGTTTGAGGATCGCCGCAGCTGGTACAAGGCTGCGACGCGCACCGAAAAGCGCTGGGGTACGCCTGTGTATGTCAGCATGGCGATCATGGAACAGGAATCCTCCTTCAATGCCCGTGCAAGACCAGAGCGCACCCGCTTACTGGGTTTTATCCCCTGGCTGCGGCCATCCTCAGCCTATGGTTACGCGCAGGTACTGGATGAAACCTGGG
>CAZKJY010000294.1:0-3130 GCA_964553165.1 uncultured Enterobacteriaceae bacterium | reverse complement strand
GCTATTATTTTGAATAATAGCTAACCCATTCAAAATGTTCACTCTTGGTTATGTGATCGGGTTTATGTTTGCTGATCCGAATGTTTAACACATTCGTAAGAATAAGCTGATACACACTCTTATTTAATTAATCCCGACGGATATACCTACAGAAGTATGATTAATTGCTTAAAATTCATAGGGTTAGCACTTATATGCATTTCTTTTTTCATGCTATTAGCTGTTCTGTTAGGTATAAGTGAAATTGAACAATATTCATTATTAGGACACTCAGGTATCCGTACTATTGCCGCAGTAGCAGTGTCTGGATGTCTTATCGCTGCCATTGGGTATCATGACTTTTAGGGAGAAAATTTATGTTTAAAAAATCTGATGTTTTTATTCTTCTTGCAGTAGCGATCTCTTTTATAACCTCTGCTTATTTATGGTTCTTTGGCCAGCAAGATGAAGGGCTGTTTACAGCGCTTTGGGTACCTTCAATTCTTTGTTTTGGTATTTATTTCAAGCTAATGTCTATTATGGGAGATAAAAAATGAGTGCCTCCTTTATCGCTTATATAGCTATCGTAGTATTTTCACTAATGGTTATTGGCCTATTACTGACAGCAAAGGAATTTCTAAATGTAAGTAATGATCCATCCCAAGTTGTTGGGGAAAAAGGAGAAATAAACAAACCATAAAGCAATAAATTATGATTTATTAGTTAATACTCTGATTAAGTTTTTTTTCGCATATAAATAATTTAAAAGCCC
This sequence comes from uncultured Enterobacteriaceae bacterium, assembly GCA_964553165.1. GTDB lineage: Bacteria > Pseudomonadota > Gammaproteobacteria > Pseudomonadales > Pseudohongiellaceae > UBA5109. The sequence goes on along the minus strand of CAZKJY010000294.1, from coordinate 2,379 downwards.
GCATATCTTCTAAAGGCAGATACGCGGGCTACATGGGTACTGATGTTGACTAAATAATTAGCAATTATATTTAATCGTCATCTGAATCTTCGTCACTATCATGGTCATCTAAGTCATTTTGTCTTTGGTGATGATCGTCAAGATAATCGTCGTCATCATCCCAATCTATACGATTGTCAGCATCCACCCAATCGTCATCATCGTCATCGTCCCAGTCATCATCTTCCCATTGACGATATTCTGAGGATTTATACTTTGTGTGTTTTTCATGGAAATAAGCTAATTCCAAATCTTCATCATCGCCAAGAAAACCATCGCCATCATAGTCGCCATCCAAAAAGCCATCTTCGTTATTATCTTCATTCACTCTTGCCGAAGTGACGATGACCGCCTTTCTATCCATCAGTGCAGGCAAACCGTTATACCAGTCACCTAATATATTTGGACTACCTCCGGGGATTGTTGCTATGACACCTAATTGATATACGCCATCCGGAAGATCGTTTGTATCAATTTGTTCTATATAGCCTACCCGTCTGGATGAATTTTTGACGTAATTTTTCAATGGAATAAATCGCTGATTTCCATTTGGCAGTATAAGTGCTAAGAAAATATCTGCCTTTTGCTCTTGCAGTATAGATATATTTTTTTCAAACGTGATACGGATGTCCAGACTATCTCCGGGATAATACACCTGCCTATTAGTATCCAGATGAGCCTTCAAATATGAAATATCGTTAGTTGTACTGTAGCTTTGAGAAAAAGCCAGCGGCGATGCTAGAAACAACGCTGCGAGCAGAATGTTGCGAATTAACATAAGAAAGTCCTTGGTAATGATTGTAGCTATTCCCAATTTTTGTTGGCACTTTAAAGCCTTATTCTTAACAATTTCTTACAAAGCGTTTTTTAATTACTTTCAAACTCTAACTCGACATAACGATATGACCTAAATTGTCTATTTTGGTTTTGTAAACTGCTAAATATCTGCCTAATTCTCTTCTGTTTTCTTTTGCTTTTAGCGTATACAAAAATGTCTACAAGCTTGTCAGATACCATATCCAATGTTATTCTTTTCTTGGATATATAATTGAGGAAAACGCCCGAAATATCTTGGCTTTAGGCAGTTAGTGGCGTGTTTTCTGGACCATTTTTTTACGATAGCGAAAGCACATAATTCGCTAGCGATAAAATTGGCTGAAAAACGTCTGCAGGCCAGACATTCTCCGGTGTTTCAGCCAATGAGCGGTTATAGCGCGGCCCCCTCCTAAGGGGCAGGTCGCAGGTTCGAATCCTGCCCGGAGCGCCATATTTCCATTCATTGTTTCCATACCTGACTGACCCTGCGTTTTTTTAATTGCAAACCTGATTTTTCCGGCGATATTGATTAATATCCAAGGACAGATGTTTTATAGATTTTCTGCGCATGTCTGCAACCATTCTTCCCTTTGAACTGCCCCGCAACGAAGCGGTGATGTCTGTTCACAGCCTGATTCCCGAGACCGCCATGACAGCAGATTTCCTCGGCACGGAGCGCCAGAGCCACGCCATCCAGATCAGTCCGGACGGCCTGATGCTGACGGTTGGTTACTCGATCTTGGAAGCAAAAGAGGTCTGGATCACCAACCGCCGCAGCCAGACGGCTGAAGGCATCGTGCTCGCGCAGGATTATGATTCGGGTATTGCCCTGATTCGACCCACGACCAGTCTCGGCAAGGCGTACCTGGATACTGACGGGGCATCCACAGCCAATATCGGGGATCGCGTCGAAATTGTGACCAGCGAGAACACCAAGGCCATGGATGCCGCGATCTTCGCCAAGGAGGAATATGCCGGCCGCTGGGAGTATCTGCTCGAGGAAGCTTTCTATACGGTTCCCCTATGCGAACACTGGTCCGGTGCCGGCCTGCTGAACAAGCAGGGCAAACTGGTAGGCATAGGCTCCCTGGCGCTCGGCCTGAAAGGCCCCACCGGCGACATCGTACCCGGCAACCTGTTCATTCCCACGGACCTGGTCATGCCCTATCTGGACTACATGACTGCCCACGGGCAAAAACCCGGCAAGCTGCGCCCCTGGCTCGGCACGCTCATCGAGGAACATGAATCAGAGCTTTGCGTTGTGGGTCTTTACCTGGGCGCCCCGGCGGCACGCGCGGGCATGCGTACCGGTGACGTCATCCTTTCGGTGGATTCCCAGCCGGTATCTTCCATGGCGGGATTTTTCAGGACGCTGTGGCATTTCGGCCCTGCCGGCACCCGCATCCCGCTGACACTGAAGGATGGCGACGGCACCCGCGAGGTCGTCCTGGACACCATCGATCGCAACAGCTTTTTCGTGCAGCATTCGCACAACATGTTCAACTGAGCAGAAGACGGCATACG
>CAZKJY010000293.1:0-3131 GCA_964553165.1 uncultured Enterobacteriaceae bacterium | reverse complement strand
CGATCAAGTATCGACTTGCCTGCCTGTGCGTTTTTATCCTGGTCCTGCTTGCGGAACCACTGTTGAACCTTGGCCCTAGCCCGCGCGGTATGGAGATAACCGAGTGCCGGCGACACCCAGTCACGACTGGGGGACTCCTGTTTACTGGTCAACACTGACACTTGATCCGCCGTATGCAAGGTGGCGTTAAGCGGCACAATCCTGCCGTTCACTTTGGCACCCCGGCAACGATGCCCTATAGAGGTGTGAACACGGTAGGCAAAATCCAGCGGCGTAGCACCCAAGGGTAGATCTACCACATGCCCTTCGGGGGTAAAGACATAGATTCTGTCAGTGGCGTTGTCGCGACTGAGCAACTCCTTGACCTGATCGTCTTCAATCTCTTCGTGCCATTCAAGCACCTGACGCAACCAGGCAATTTTCTCTTCGTAACTGCGTGCGGAAGCTTTCAGGTCGGTGCCTTTATAGCGCCAATGGGAGCAAACGCCGAATTCTGCTTCTTCGTGCATGTCATAGGTGCGAATCTGAATTTCCACAACCTTTCTATTCGGGCCAATCACTGCTGTATGCAGGGAGCGATATCCATTTTCCTTCGGAGTGGCGATATAGTCATCGAACTCATTGGGGATAATTCGCCAGTGATTGTGAACAATACCGAGAACGGTGTAGCAATTCGCAACAGTGGGCACCAGTACCCGCACGGCACGAATATCGTAGATTTGTGAAAACCCCACATCCTTGCGGTGCATTTTTCGCCAGATGCTATAGATGTGTTTCGCTCGGCCTGCAATATCAGCCTTGATTTTTGCCTTGGCCAATTCTTTGTGCAGTGTATCGATCACTTCATCGATATAGCGCTGCCGGTCCATCCTGCGTTCGTCCAGCAAACGCGCAATTCGCATATACTCGTCGGGTTCCAGGTAGCGGAAAGCCAGGTCCTCCAGCTCCCATTTCAACTGTCCTATACCCAGGCGGTGTGCCAGCGGCGCATAGACATCAAAAATTTCGCGGGCCACACGCTGACGCTTTTCATCGGTAGCGGTTTTTAGTGCGCGAATAGCACAGGTTCGTTCGGCAATCTTGATCAGCGCGACACGAACATCGTCAATGATTGATACCAGCATTTCCCTGACTTTGGCAGCCTGCTGAGCTGCGGCGTGACCAAATACCGTTGCTTCCCCATCGGCACGCAGGGTACTGATAACCGCCATTTTCAGAACACTGCTGATCAGCTGCGCCACTTCAGCGCCAAAATGCTGTTTAACCTTTTCAATGGAAAGCCGACGTTCCCTGACAACTCGATAAAGAATGGCGGCGACCAGGCTGTCCACGTCATAGAGGTGTAATTCGGCGAGAATTTCCGCCATTTCAAGGCCAGTTCGGAAGCTGCTAACAGTCGGCGTCCAGCGTTCGTCCCCTGATTTTTCTTCCGCTTCCTGTGCTATTTCACAGGCGGTAATCAGGGCGTCCCGAACGTCACGATCTGTCACGATCTTGCTCAGCAGGCTATCAACCCATTGTTCAATATCGACTGTGCCCTGTTCCTGGACCGGATGGTGGTCCCTAACCTGTACCATAGACAACTCTTATGAGGTGTTTCCTGATGCCCGGATGTTGCGCCAGAGCATCGCGATAATCGTAAACCTAATGGATGGTTCTAAAACCATTAACTGGTTTTACCCGGAGTCTATTATCTGATGGGGAGTATCCCAAGATTTAGCCCGTGAGCAGCTTAACGTCGGGCCGATGAGCCTGCAACTTGCTGCTACTGGCTATTCAGACTGATAAATTCCCGAGGATAAGTAACGATCTCCACGGTCACAGATAATAGCGACAATGACCGCATCCTCCAGTTCTTCAGATAATTTAAGGGCCCCGGCAACCGCGCCACCGGAGGATACTCCGCAGAAAATGCCTTCCTTGCGAGCCATATCGCGCATGCAAGTCTCGGCATCAGCCTGGGAAATATCCATCACCCGATCAACCCGGGATGCATCAAAGATGGCCGGCAGGTAAGCTTCCGGCCAGCGCCTTATACCGGGGATGGCTGCACCCTCCTGTGGCTGCAGGCCAACAATCTGAATAGCGGAGTTTTGCTCCTTCAAATAACGGGAAACACCCATAATGGTGCCCGTTGTGCCCATGGAACTGACAAAGTGAGTCACTCGATGTTCGCTTTGTCGCCATATTTCAGGCCCCGTGTGTTCATAATGAGCCAAGGGGTTATCAGGGTTTCCGAACTGATCGAGAACGATCCCCTTACCCTCTGCTTCCATGGCCTTGGCCAGATCCCTGGCGCCCTCCATGCTTTCCTCACGACTGACCAGCAGCAACTCGGCACCGTAAGCCCGCATGGCAGCCTTGCGTTCTTCCGTACTGTTTTCCGGCATGATCAGGATCATCCGATAACCCTTGATGGCAGCCGCCATGGCCAGTGCGATACCGGTATTACCGGAGGTCGCCTCAATCAATGTGTCGCCAGGACGGATCTGACCCCGTTGCTCAGCACGCTGAATCATACTGATAGCCGGACGGTCCTTGACGGAGCCAGCGGGATTATTACCCTCCAGCTTGACCAGGATGGTATTGGTTGTTTCGCCAGGCAATCGCTGTAAACGTACGAGAGGCGTTTCGCCAATACAGGATTCAATGGTCGGGTAGCTCATTATTTTCTCAACATCCGGATAGTTGCCGGCCCGCTGCTAATTGGTCCAGGGCCGTTACATCAAAGAGCGCTTATTCTAGCTAGGCACTGTACCAATGTCTTGCCGAGGGAGTAGCATCATAAAGATTGTTTAGCTCTATTGGCCTGAAAAAAGGTTCTTGTCGTAACCTGGTCAAATACGCTTGGAAAGCACGACGAAAGCGATGGCATAGTGCTGCTCATCGGAAAGGCTTAACAGTGCCTCATCAGCACCCAGGTCACTCATCACCTGTTGCGCTGTAGCACTCAACCTGAATTGCGGCCGCCCTTTGGCTGTATTTTCCGTTTCCATATCCTGCCAGGACACAGCACCGATGCCGGTTCCCAGAGCTTTAGCCAAAGCTTCTTTCGCGGCAAAACGCTTTGCCAGATAGGCTGCAGACTGGGCAGCTTCATCAAACCGAATCAGCTCGCCTGGGCACAGAAT
>CAZKJY010000292.1:0-3132 GCA_964553165.1 uncultured Enterobacteriaceae bacterium | reverse complement strand
TCGATCAGATCGATGAAACGTCCTTCGGCAATCTCTCTGCACGAATCACACTTGCCACATGGCTGGGAGCCGACACCCACCTCGCAATTGAGGCACTTGGCGAAGATGCGCGCGATGGTGGTCTTGCCGACACCTCGTGTACCGGTGAACAGATACGCATGATGGAGACGTTCATTATCGAGAGCATTAACCAGGGTTTTCAGCACGTGGCCCTGTCCGGCCATTTCCTTGAATGAGCGGGGGCGCCACTTTCTTGCCAGAACCTGATAGGACATGAAGCTTAGTATAACTGGTTAATGATGGAGGTACCTCCTGCCAGCCACACCCCGGCACATGCATTGGCTGCTACCGCTGCTCCCTTCCGGGCCTGACGGGGTTTACAACCTGACATTGCGAGGGGACCGACAAGAGATACCATAAATCATGAAAATTTAGGCATTTAGAGGCCAAATCTCACCTTTCAATCAAGGATGGGATTATCTGGCAAGAAGGATGGGGAATCAAGCTGCGATACCTGAAGCGGGGAATACTCCTGCCGCATTCCTGTCAACGCTGCGCAGGCCGTTTGCGCTCAGCAGATAGACCCTGTCTGCAAACCTGATGGATTCAGGTCTGTGCGCAACAATAATACGCGTCAGTCTCTGAGCCTGTATGGCGGCGTTTATTGCCCGCTCTTTTTCAATGTCCAGATGGCTGCAGGCTTCATCGAGTATCAGCAGACCGGGTTGTTTATAAAGGGCTCTTGCCAGTAACAAGCGTTGTACCTGGCCACCCGAGAGGGCCTTGCCCATAGTGCCAAGCTGGGTTTCATACTGCATGGGCATACGAAGTATTTCATCATGAATCACTGCTGATTCTGCTGCTTTCTGTACCCTGTCCAGATCCGGATCCGGTTCAAAGAAACTGATATTGTCGACAAGGCTGCCGCTTAGCAATTCGTCATCCTGCAGGACAGCGCCCACTTCAAGACGATAATTCCGCAGGCCATAGAGCAGCAGCTTTCTGCCTTTATACAAAATTTCACCCTGATCTGGCTGCAGCAGGGCCATAAGCAACTTTAACAGCGTCGATTTCCCACAGCCGCTCGGACCAATAATGGCAATGCTTTCTCCCGGAAAAACAGCCAGATTGATATTGCTAAATACCGCTGGCGAAAAGTCAGCATAGCGATAACTGAGATTGTGTAACTGAAGGAGGGCTTCACTTTGAGGATGGTTTACCGCCCTATCCCCAAGCCTGATGACACTATCATTTTCGTCTTCAGTCGGCTGCAGGACAATATCCGAAAGTCTGGAAAGATGCACTTTCAGCAGACGAATTTCAAACAGTGAATCCGTAAAGGCAAAAACCCGGCTGTAAAACTGATCTTTGAAACTGATAAAAGCCAGTAGCATGCCAATGGAAAGCGCGTTGCTCATGACCGCACCTGCCCCGATCCAGATCAACACAATATTTTCAGTTCCGCGCAGTAGATTATTGATAAAACCAAGCGAAATATTGAGTTTCTCCTGCTTTATTTCAGCATTTATAGAATCAGTAAAGGTATTTTGCCAGGACCTTAATCGTTCACTTTCCCTGGCAAAAAGCTTGATGCTCTGTATGCCACGAACATTTTCGATGAACCGTGTATTTTCCTGTGCAGATTTTATCAGCACATTCTCCTGGTTCTGGTAGCACAGACCAAAGGTCAATATTCTGAGCGCCACATAAAGTAAGAGACCAAGCAGGGAAATCCCCGTCAGCAGCAGACTGTAGACTGACATTAAAATCAGGGTACTCAGCACCATCAGGCCGTCAATCAGGACCTGGATTCCTCCTGATGCCAAAAAGGATTTGATCTGGTTAACCGAGGAAAACCGGGAAACGATGTCCCCGATATGCCGCCTGCCGAAATAATCCGCTTTTAACTGATACAAGCGGTGACAGACCAGGATACCTAGCTGCAAGCCCAGGGTGCTGCCCAGATACAGAACCGTGAGCGACCTTATCAATTCGGTACAGGCCTTTATTACGACCAGCAGCAAAAAGCCGATGGCCAGAACTTTCAACAGGCCAAAATCATAATTGACCAGTACGTCATCAATAAAAATCTGGGTGTAAAACGGCATGGACAGCATGAATAACTGCAGAAGAACGGACAGCACAAAGACATAAAGAAGCGGGACACCAACACCCTCTGCACAGGACCATAAGTCCATAAGACCCAGGGGCTTTTCTGTCTGGCTTCCTGCCAACTGCTTCAGGGGTACCAGTTCAAGCGCCACGCCAGTGAAATGTCTGCCCGCTTCCCGCCGGCTAAGCCTGACTTTTCCCCGGGCTGGATCCAGTATCTCAATAACCCGCTTGCCTGCTCGCTTTAACACGACAAAATGACAAAAATCCCAATGCAGGATTGCGGGTTTTCTTAGTTTAACCAGCTCATCCATTTCCAACTGCAAAGGTCTGGCATGCAGGTCAAGTCTTTCCGCAATTGCAAGCAATGACTTCAGACTTGCTCCCTGAGAAGAAAGCCTGAAACGTTTTCTGAGAATACTGATATCGATATTCAGGCCATGATACCCAAGCACCATTGCCAGGCATGCCAGGCCACATTCACTGCTTTCGGCCTGCCGAATCACAGACAATCTTTTTTTGTTGAAACTAAACACGATTATTGCCGGTTACGCTATATAAAGGCTCCAGCAACCATTGCAGAAGACTGCGGCTTTCAATCAAGATGCTCGCTTCAAGCAGCATACCCGAACGCAGATTCAGATCTTCCCCAAATGCCCTGACTGTCTGCTTAAGCAGGGAGACTCGTACCTGGAACACGGGTTGATCTGTTCTAATGGCATGTGGCAGTTCTCCAGGCAGCATGACTTGCCTTGAAATGGATTCAACATACCCGATTTGCATGCCAAATTTCTGATATGGATAGGCCTCATAACTCAGATTGACGGCTTGCCCTGTTTTCAAAAAGCCGATCGCGCTGGATGGTACAAAGAGCTCAGCTTCCAGCACCGCCACCTCAGGACTAATTGCGATAACCGGTTCCCCAGGATCAACCGTATCGCCGGATTTACTGATAACAGCACTCACCTGCCCGGACACGGGAGCAAGAACAATGTTATCGGCCAGATAGCGGGCCCTGAT
>CAZKJY010000291.1:0-3134 GCA_964553165.1 uncultured Enterobacteriaceae bacterium | reverse complement strand
AGCACCGGGAAGCAAACGCCATCGGGATGCGTCATCAGGCGCCTCATCTGCTGCAAAAAGCAGTTGACTGACCAGCATCAGGGCTGCTGCAGAAAGCGATTTGGCCATTATGGGTCCCGGTAAAGGCTGTGGCAGTCTGTGCATGTCTGCTGCATGGTGTTGATGCTGTTGGCCAGATCGACCGACGATAAATCTGCTGCGGCACGTGCCGTCTCGTTACTGGCGTCCAGCAGATTCATAGCCAGGGTCTGAAATCGTTGTTGTTCTTCCTCAGTCAGGTTCAGGGTGCCGGCCAGTTGCATGAGTTCACGGGCAAACCCGGAAAGCTCGGTGGCGGCGTTCGCGATATCATTTGCCGTATCCTGACGGGCTCTGTTCACCTCGGGCAAAGGAATATTCTGATCGTAAGCCAGCACCGCTATACGCTGGAAGAGAGTATCAATACGTCCTGCCATGAGTGCATGCAGTTGCTCATCCCGCAGGGGTTCATCGGAGGAGGAAAGGAAGTTTTCACTCTGCGTGCAAGCAGCGCAGACCAGCAGGATGCAAACGAGGAGGTGTCTCATTGACGCATTTATCGTAAAAGTCGTTCGGAGAGATAGTATAAAAACCTGACATCGCAAAGACCAGACCAGGAGATTCATGCGCGTTTACTGTCACGATGAGATGGAATGTTGCTGCAGGAGAAAAAGCCAGGTTATGGGATTACCAGATAATTGGATTACCAGAAAGAGTCGAGTTGACTATAATCGAGCTCAGTATTCAATTTAGGCTTTTGGTCATCACCTGCATGACCGGTAGCCATAGGCCGGAATATCAAGTCCATGATGCATAAAAAATTCAGTGTCTTTTCGTCCCTGTCGATCCTGTGCCTGTCGATCATTAGCGCTCAGGCGTTTTCCCAGGTCATGCCATATCCCTTTTTCGATCAGGCAGAAGCGGATGCCGAGTTTTTCAGCTTCCGCTCTGCTTTCATGGCAGCGGCTGCCGCGGATGATCTCAGTTTCATTCTTGAAAACACCAAAGACAATGTGTTGAACGGCTTTGGCGGAGACGGTGGCAAGGAGGAGTTCGTTGAGATGTGGTCCGAAATCAAACCCAACCTGTCCCGCAGTCTGCGTATGGGCGGCTATTTTTCCGATCAGGCTATGCTGGGTGCAGAAATCGAAGCCGAATTCATCGCGCCTTACACCAACAGGTTCATCCGGATGGACGGTGACTGGTCAGAATCCATGGAATGGATTGGCATTATTCATGTCGATGAAGCCCCTGTCTTCTCTGAACCGGGTGGCGAACTGATGACAAGCCTGGGGCGCGTTGTGGTGCTGGTCAATGACTGGTATCCGATGGTCAATCCGGACCCTGTCAATCCTGTCTGGGTTGAACTGGAACTCGCGGATGGTGGGCGAGGCTATGTCTCAAGCAGCGACATTCTCAGTCCGGTTGATTTCAGGTGTTTTTTTGAAAAGGTTGATGGGCGATGGCTTTACGCTGGTTGGGCGGCAGGTCTTTGAATCATTCTGAAAGGCAAGTCATGAGTGGCTGTATTGGAGGCAAGTATGCAGTTTAGGAAAAGGTATCTGCTGTTGATTCCGGGGGTACTGCTACTGGGATGTTCAGGGCAACAGGAAGAAGCGGGGGAAGTCACGGCTGAGATTGAACGCTTAAACAGTCAGATCGCTGAGCTGCAGGGCACGGTGAACAGCCTGAGGCAGAACCTGGGGGCATACCAGTATCATGGTGTGGACCCGCAGTTATCAATATCAGTCAGCGATGTTGTATTTGAAGTATCACGCGTATCAAGAGACTATCCCGAGGTCAGTTTTACTGCAGAAATCCGGCAGAACAATCCGGAATTTCCACTGCAGCACTATGGCGTCAATTTTTTGCTGTCTGTGCTGGATGATGAGGGCAATGAGCTTGATACCGTGTTTATCAATCAGACTCTGGAATCGGATGCGATGTCGGTGGATGTTGAGCAGGTCCTCTACACTATTTTTTATGATCCGGAAGTCACCTACCGTCTGGTCCCGAAAGAGTATTACTGGTTTCCTGATGTGACCTATTCGCTGTAATCATGTACTGATCTAGATCCTGTTGTGCACAATATCCAGTTCAGGCTGATAGATTTCAGTTTCCAGTTCCATCAGACCCAAAACGGTATGAAAAAAGACATCATGGTTTATTGAAATATCCTTTTTCAGTGCAAGACTTTGATTGCTGACTTCGTAGTTTTCGCCCAACCATATAACGGCTGGAACTGAGCGTTGTTCTTTCGGCGCAATGAAGGTTGGCATGCCGTGAAGAAATAAGGCATGTTCGCCCAGGGATTCTCCATGGTCACTCATATACACCATGGCAGTTTCGAACTGATCATCATAGCCTTTAAGGAATTCAATCACCTGGGCGAGGAAGTAGTCAGTATAAAGAATTGCATTGTCATAGGCATTGATGATTTCCTCTGTGCTGCATGACTCCAGCTGGTTTGATTCACAGACTGGCGTAAATATTTCAAATTCTTTGGGGTAACGCTTGAAATATGCGGGACCATGATTGCCCATTTGATGCAGCACGATAACGATGTCCTGGGCATCCTGGTTTGAAATGAATTCATCAAGACCTTCCAGCATGCCAACATCACGGCACTCAATATCGCATACGTGGTTAACTCCCGGATTGCGAAAATCTTCAAATATTTCAACACTGGCGACTCCTTTGGAGTTTGAATTATTGTCTCTCCAGAGAGTCGCAACACCGGCATGACCCAGAACATCCAGCAAGTTTTCAGAATAACGTGCATTGTCGATATCGAAGTCTTCACTTTCATCCAGTGAAAACATGCAGGGCAGTGAGATGGCCGTTGTCGTGGCACAGGAAGTGACATCCTGAAAGCTGGTGACTTCCTGTTGAGTCAGCATGGGATTCGTCATGCGATCATACCCGTTGAGTGAGAAGTGATCAGAGCGGGCAGTTTCACCGATGACGAGGATAATCAGCTCCCTGTCGACATCAGTGACAGGAATTCTAGCATCGGTCCCGATGGCTATTTTGCTTGTGTCCAGTTCTCTTTCAAACTGCTCCGCGATATAGGTGCCGCCTGAATAGAGGTAGGTCAAGGGGTTGGTATAGTATCG
>CAZKJY010000290.1:0-3142 GCA_964553165.1 uncultured Enterobacteriaceae bacterium | reverse complement strand
CCTGCCGCTCACCGCACACGTCAGGTCTCCAGTGGTATCCCAAGCTGTCTGTACTGGGATGCAGAATCCCTCGCACCCCAGCGCTTTTTGATCTTTCCATCCTCAATCTCAAACCACTCCATCGCCACCAGTGAATAGGATTTTCCTGTCGCTTCATGGCCAAATGCCGCCGCCTTGAAACGGCCGGTCTCAAGATAGCGGACGGCAACTGTACTACCCTCGGCCACCATGCCAAGGATTTCAAGGTGCATGCCAAAACCCTCAATCAACTGTTGCCAGATCGGGCGTATCTTCTCAAACACCCCCTTGCCAAAAACACCCTGAATTTCAGCGTCATCTGCCAGAAGTCTTTCAAGTGATTTCAGATCACCTTTGTTAAAGGCCTTAACATATTGCATCACGACAGCTTTTGATTTCTGTTCCAACGACATGGATTGATACTCTCATCGGGGAGGCTTACCAACAGCCGGTCAAATAAATAATACCCACAAAAGATAATACAGATTGCCATGGTTTTTCAGAAGCGGTGGATGCATATATTTGCGCCAGGCATACAGTCTTAATTCTGTCTTTATATAATCTTTTTTATATATATAAATTTTCATATATAATGGCAGCTCATCCATCCAGGAGTCGCCATGCAAGCCCTGAATTTCTATAAATGCCTCGCCGATCATAACCGTCTCAAGATCATGCTGCTACTTACCCGTGAGGGTGAATTGTGCGTCTGTGAACTGATGGACTTCCTGGCAGAAATCCAGCCCAAAATTTCGCGCAATCTGGCTCAGCTTAAACAGTGCGGTTTGATCCAGCACCGCCGGGAAGGGCAATGGATGTACTATAGCCTGCATGACGGCCTGCCTGAGTGGTGCAAAGAAACCCTACAGCTTGCTCTGCTGAATGACCGCAACTTCCTGCAGCAGGAAAAAACCACTTTTGCGGATCTGTGTGCATGAAGCTGCTGTTTATCTGTACCCACAATCGCTGTCGCAGCATTCTCGCCGAGGCTATCGCCAATTATTATGGTAAGGGGTTGATTGAAGCCTACAGTGCCGGCAGCAGTCCGGCCGACCAGGTTCATCCGCTGACCCTGAGCGCATTGCGGAACCAGGACATTCCCACCAGTGGATTGCATAGCAAGTCCTGGGATGAATTCGAGAAGCAGGCGATAGATTACGTGATTACCGTCTGCGATAAAGCAGCCAATGAACCCTGTCCGCTCTGGTTTGGCAAGAGCAGACAGGTGCACTGGGGGCTTGCCGATCCCAGTGCGATCCAGGGGGATCCTGAACTCATCAGCGCGGCTTTCAAGTCCACCATCAAAACCCTGAAGCGGCGTATCAAGAAAATCACCCACTGGCTTGAGGAAGGCATCAGGGACGAAGAACTCACTCAGCGCATGCAGAAACTTGCCGAGGAATTTGCCGATGGGTCTGTTTGAACGCTACCTGAGTCTGTGGGTAGGGCTGGCAATTCTGGCCGGCGTCGTACTGGGCACCCTGGTCCCCGATTTTTTTACCCTGGTTGCCAGTCTGGAAATTGCCCGCGTCAACCTGCCGGTCGCGATCCTTATCTGGGTCATGATTTACCCGATGATGGTTCAGGTCGATTTTACGTCGATCTGCGAGGTCGGCAATAAGCCACAGGGGCTGCTACTGACCTGCGTGATTAACTGGCTCATCAAGCCTTTTACCATGGCCATGCTGGGCTGGCTGTTTTTCCGTGTCCTGTTTGTAGACTTCGTCGACCCGGCTTCGGCCACCGAATACATTGCCGGCATGATTCTGCTCGGCGTTGCTCCCTGCACAGCCATGGTGTTTGTCTGGAGCCAACTGACCCGGGGCGATCCCAACTACACCCTGGTTCAGGTTTCGGTCAATGACCTCATCATGGTCTTTGCCTTTGCCCCGATAGCTGCCTTCCTGCTGGGTGTTTCCGCTATCCAGGTGCCCTGGATGACCCTGCTGATTTCTGTGCTGCTGTATGTCCTGATCCCGCTGCTGGCAGGCATCTGGACCCGACACACACTGGATCGCGCCAATGACCATTCACGCCTGAATCATTTTCTGCAGGTGCTGAAACCCTGGTCAATAACCGGCCTGCTGGCAACCGTTGTGCTGCTGTTTGGATTTCAGGCCGGAACCATCCTGGCTCAGCCCTTCACCATCGTCCTGATTGCCATCCCCCTGCTGATCCAGACCTACGGTATTTTCCTGCTGGCCTTTGTCGCCGCAAGAATGCTGAAGCTGCCGCATACCATCGCGGCACCCGCGTGCATGATCGGGACATCCAATTTTTTTGAACTGGCAGTGGCCGTGGCTATTTCGCTGTTTGGCCTGAATTCAGGCGCCGCCCTGGCGACTGTTGTTGGCGTGCTGGTGGAGGTGCCGGTGATGCTGTCACTGGTCTATCTGATGAACCGCAGCAGGGCCATGTTCCCTGCTGTGCAGGCCTAGACCATGTTATCGATAGGGACCAGGGTGTCCACCTCGGCCTCGTAGTCAATGCCGGGAACTTCAAAACCGAACAGTTGCAGAAATTCAGTCTGATAACCGCTGAAATCCGTGAGTTCATCTATGTTGCTGGTCTCGACCTGGGCCCACAGGGCGCTGACCTGCTGTTGCACACTGGGTTCCAGCTCCTTGTAATCGGCGCGCAGTCGGCCTTCCTCATCGATACGGGGATGCTCACCATAGAGACTCTCCCGGAACAGTAAATCCACCTGTTCGATACAGCCTTCATGGGTCCCTTCCGCTTTCATGATCTTAAACAGCATTGACAGATACAGCGGCATGATAGGAATGGCTGAACTGGCCTGCGTGACCACCGCCTTGAGGACTGACACCCGGGCATCTCCGTTGATTGCCTGCAGGGAATCCCGAATTCGCAAGGCTTTTTCATCGAGATCCTTCTTCGCTGCGCCAATGGTGCCGTTCCAGTAAATATCCCAGGTCGGTTCGGCACCCAGATAGGTATAGGCTGTGGTTTTGACCCCTTCAGCCAGTACGCCGGCATCCTGCAGTGCTGTCATCCACCGCTGCCAGTCCTCACCACCCATAACCGCGACTGTCCCGGCAATTTCCTCCTCAGTTGCCGCCAGCACTGACATTTCCTCAACAATTTTCTTGTCCGTGTTGATGCC
>CAZKJY010000289.1:0-3153 GCA_964553165.1 uncultured Enterobacteriaceae bacterium | reverse complement strand
GCCCAGGGTTTCGTCATACATGTTGCCGGTCCATTTAGGAATCCAGTAATACACGGCAGCCATGATCGAGAACACAGCACCAGGGACCAGCACGTAATGGAAATGGGCAACCACGAAATAGGTATCATGGTACTGGAAGTCAGCAGGAGCAATCGCCAGCATCAGACCGGTGAATCCACCCATGGTAAACAGCACCACAAAGGCAATGGCAAACAGCATCGGCGTTTCAAAGGTGATTGACCCTTTGAACATGGTGCTGAGCCAGTTGAATACTTTCACCCCTGTCGGTACCGCAATCATCATCGTGGCATACATGAAGAACAGTTCGCCAGCCAGCGGCATGCCCGTGGTGAACATGTGGTGTGCCCAAACGATGAAGGACAAAAAGGCAATGGAAGAGGTTGCATAGACCATGGAGTCATAGCCAAACAGACGCTTGCGTGAGAATGTCGGGATAATTTCCGACACAACACCGAAGGCCGGCAGAATCATGATATACACTTCCGGATGACCAAAGAACCAGAATACATGCTGGAACAGGACGGGGTCGCCGCCACCGGCAGCATTAAAGAAAGACGTGCCAAAATGGACATCAAACAGCATCATGGTCACGACGCCTGCCAGTACCGGCATGACCGCCAGCAGCAGATAGGCGGTGATCAGCCAGGTCCAGACGAACAACGGCATTTTCATGTAGGTCATGCCAGGCGCACGCAGGTTCTGAATCGTGGCGATGATGTTGATGGATCCCATGATGGATGAAGCCCCCATGATGTGAACGGCAAAGATAAAGAAGGTTACCGTTTCCGGGGCGTAGGTTGTTGACAGCGGTGCATAGAAGGTCCAGCCAAAGTTCGGGGCGCCTGCCTCCATCAGCAGGGTAGACGCCAGCATGGCAAACGCAAAAGGCAGGATCCAGAAGCTCCAGTTGTTCATTCGCGGCAGGGCCATATCCGGCGCGCCAATCATCATCGGGATCATCCAGTTGCCAAGTCCCACGAATGCCGGCATGACGGCACCAAACACCATCACCAGACCATGCATGGTGGTCATCTGGTTAAAGAAATTTGGTTCTACGAACTGCAGACCCGGCTGGAACAGCTCCAGGCGAATAACCAGCGCAAATGCACCACCCAGTAAGAACATGGCCAGACTGAACCAGAGGTACAGGGACCCAATATCCTTATGGTTGGTGGTATAAAGCCAGCGGGTAATGCCCTTGGCCGGACCATGATGATGATCATCGTGATGTGTATCGTGACCTTCAATCGCGCCAACGTTACTCATATGCTGTGACTCCTCTCTAAACTTTTCGCCACCAGTGCCTATTCAGCCTGGGCTTGCAGAATCTCGACGGGAGTAATCATATCTCCCACATTGTTACCAAAGGCATTGCGTTCGTAAGTGATGACCGCTGCCAGATCAACCGGATTTAACTGGTTGCCAAAGGCCGCCATTGCGGTCCCGGGGACGCCGTTGAGAACCACATCCATATGGCCTTCGATGGGTCCCAGCGCAATCGGGCTGTTGGCCAGTGCAGGGAAGGCTGGGGTCAGGCCCTGGCCATTCTGTTGATGGCAAGCCATGCAGAAGGTGCGGTATACCGTCTCACCCTGAGCTACCAGCTGGTCAAGGGTCCAGTCCTGGTTAGCCAGTTCAGCGATCGCCGCAGCCTCTTGCTGACGCTCGCTGTACCAGGCGTCAAATTCAGCCTGCTCGACCACTTCAACCACAACCGGCATGAAGCCATGGTCCTGGCCGCACAGTTCAGTACATTGTCCACGATAGGTGCCGGTTTCTTCGGCAATGACCCAGGACTCGTTGATAAAGCCGGGAATGGCATCTTTTTTAACGGCAAATTCGGGGATCCACCAGGAATGAATCACATCGGCAGCAGTTAACAGAAAGCGGACTTTGGTGTTGACCGGAATGACCAGTGGCTGATCAACTTCCAGCAGGTAATTTTCGGATTTCTCGTCCAGACCGGCAATCTGCTCATCAGTGGTCGCCAGATTGCTGAAGAAGGATACTTCCTCACCGTCATCATCCAGATAGCTGTACTGCCAGCGCCACTGGTAGCCGGTAATCATGATATCCAGCTCAGATTCAGAGCTGTCGTAAATCTGTCGCAGCACGCCGGTTGAAGGAATGGCCATGCTGACCAGAATCAGGATGGGGATGATGGTCCAGACGATTTCAATGGTGGTGTTTTCATGGAAATCGGCAGGTTTGGCGCCTTTGGATTTGCGATATTTGATCAGGGACCAGATCAATACCCCGTAAACTACGACAGCAATAACCGCGCAGATGATGGTAATCAGCATGTGCAGGTCATAGGTTGACCGGCTGATTTCGGTGATACCGACCGGCATGTTGATGCCTTCCCGGAAATCTTCCGCTGCTAGTGCAAGGTTGCCGGCAATAACTGAACACAGGGCCAGCAAGGCTGAAAAAATTTTAAACATTGGCCGCATCCGCCATTTCTCCACTTTCAAAAATTCTCTGTTAAACCCAGACCTGATGGTCGGTTCGACGACGCCTAAGCAATATTCTTCACTAGGAAATTCGGTTCAAACACTCTCTTGTTCATGAACCTGTAAAGGCATGCCACAAATTCGCCGCGCATTATATCAATAACTCTTACCGAAAGGCTATGAACTGAGAAGGCTTGTTAACTGATTTATATCAAACCTCAATCCTGTTTAAAGTGAAAACTCTTGGTCTGTTCATTGGCAAGATCGTGGCATAATGTCTGCGGAGAACCAAAATAGCTGACGAGGACCGTGGATGAGCATTAGAAACTACCTGGATTTTTCCCCCAAACTAGCTGGTGGCGTCTATATCGACAGCAGCGCCGTGGTGATTGGCAACGTCAAAATCGGCAAGGACTCGTCCATCTGGCCACACTCAACCCTGCGCGGCGATGTCCATGAAATCACCATTGGGGAACGCAGCAACGTTCAGGACGGTTCGGTATTACACTGTACCTCCCCTGAATCCTTTGGTCCTGACGGCTTCCCGCTGAAAATCGGCAGTGATGTCACCATCGGTCACCGGGTTATCCTGCATGGCTGCACCATCAAGGACCGGGTCCTGGTAGGCATGGGCGCCATCATCATGAACGGTGCGACCATCGGCTCAAACTGCCTCGTT
>CAZKJY010000288.1:0-3156 GCA_964553165.1 uncultured Enterobacteriaceae bacterium | reverse complement strand
CAGTAAATTGGGTTTAAACTGGGTTTAATTTGGTTCAACAAAAGGCAAATGGTCATAGGCTTGGCAACAAGACTTGAGAGGAGTAGACAAAGCTATGCAAACTAATAAATTTCTGAAACTTGGCGCGGTTGCATTTTTTGCAGTCATTCTGGCAGCGTGTCAATCTTCAACGGACGATATGGATGATGATATGGGCGGTATGGATGACAGCTCAATGAACAATAATGCCAATACGGGCGGAGGCAATGCAATGCCTGCTGATCCGAATGCTGGTATGACTGCTGCCCAGATTCGTGCCAGAGATAATGCGTTGGCAACAACCGTATTCTACTTCGAATTTGATCGTGCTGATTTAAGTGCAGAAGCACGTGAAGCGCTGGTTTACCATGCAACCCGTCTGATGGAAAATCCTTCTTTGCGTTATCGTCTTGAAGGTCATGCGGATGAGCGCGGTACCCGTGAATACAACCTGGCACTGGGTGAGCGTCGTGCCCAGGCGGTAGAAAGATATCTTCAGGTTCAGGGCGTTTCCGCCGGCCAGCTGGAAGTAATCAGCTATGGTGAAGAACGACCTGTGGACCCGGGTACAACGGAAGCGGCTTATGCACGTAACCGTCGGGTGGAAATCCATTAATCTGATATTATCCAGGCAAGCCGGGTTCGCCCGGCTTGTTTTTTTGGGATGTCCATATGTTTGAGTATGCTTCTCAAGGAAAAATGAAATTCTTCTCAGTACTGGCTGCGATACTCTTAAGCAGCTCGGTTGCGGCACAGGTACGTGTCGTTGAGGCCGGTGCCAATAGCAGTACGCCACCATCCTCTCAAGCCAGCCAGACCAATTCAGCTTCTGCTCCGGCAACGACCGGTGCGGGAAACAGAAATGACAATGATATTGTCGTGACCCTCTATAACATGCTGGAATCTCTGCAGCAGGAAGTTCAGATGCTTCGCGGTATGGTTGAGGAACAGGGCTACCAGATCCGCCGTATGGAAGCGGAGCAGCGTGACCGTTATCTGGATGTCGACAACCGCCTCAGTGCCATCAATCAGCGTCTCAGTCAGGGTGGCGGAGCAGTCACACCACTGCCTGGTCTGACAGGCACACCGACTGCCGGTAATAACAATCAACCGTTACAGGGAAGCGGACAGGCCAGTATTCCTGCCACCAACCCGTCTGCCAATCCAGTCAGCAACCGGCCTGTCAATACTGGTCAGCCACAGGTTTCACCTGCTCAGCCAGGCACTGGCGGGGCAACAGCGCCCATTGCGATGAACCAGCCAGGATCAGCCACATTAAGCGAAGAAGAACTCTATCAGGAAGCCCGAAACCTGCTCCTGAATGATGCCGACTATGAAGCCTCTGTCGGTGTTTTCCAGCAAATGATAGAACGGTTTCCAAATGGCCGGCTTGCGCCCAATGCCTATTACTGGCAGGGAGAAGCACTAATACTGGTCGAAAGATTTTCCCAGGCGATCAATGTGTTCAATGCAGTGATCAATAATTTCCCGAACCATGAAAAAGCGCCCGACTCCATGCTCAAGCTCGGCATTGTCTACAGTCTGATGAATAATGAACAGCGTGCCCAGGAGGTATGGCGTGATCTGTTATCACGTTATGCCAATAGTGGCAGCGGTTCCCTGCGCTTGGCTGAAGTTTATCTGCGTAACGGTTATAACCGTTAAGCGCATCACCCCTGTCTAAACGCTACACGGTTGCTTCAGGTGAGCAAGGCTTTACGTATCACTGAAATTTTTTATTCCCTGCAGGGCGAAAGCAGCTTTGTCGGTCTACCGACTGTTTTTGTCCGCCTGACCGGGTGTCCCTTGCGTTGCCAGTATTGTGATACCGCCTATGCTTTCAGTGGCGGCATGATCTATGAACTTGAAGAAGTGCTGAAGGAAGTTGCTAGCTTTGGAGCCCGTCATGTCACGGTAACCGGGGGCGAGCCGCTAGCGCAACCGGAATGTTTGCCACTGCTGGAAGCTTTATGTGATGCCTCCTATGTTGTCTCCCTGGAGACCAGTGGCGCCATGGATATCAGCCAGGTCGATGAACGTGTCATCGTGGTGATGGATCTGAAAACCCCGAGTTCCCACGAGCAGAGTAAAAACCTGATTGAGAACCTGCAGTATCTTAAACACAACGATCAGGTTAAATTTGTCATC
Organism: uncultured Enterobacteriaceae bacterium; assembly: GCA_964553165.1. Classification (GTDB taxonomy): domain Bacteria; phylum Pseudomonadota; class Gammaproteobacteria; order Pseudomonadales; family Pseudohongiellaceae; genus UBA5109. Next base: position 990 of record CAZKJY010000288.1, on the reverse strand, counting down.
TGCAATCGGGAAGACTATGAGTGGGCCAAATCGCAGCTCGCGGAGCATGATCTTCAGCCAAAGGTGGCAGATGTCTTGTTTTCTCCGAGTAAAAATGAACTGTCAGCAACGGAACTGGCAGAATGGATACTCGAGGACAAACTGGCGGTAAGGTTCCAGATTCAATTGCATAAACTGCTCTGGCAGGACAGGCCCGGGCACTGAGATGGCTCCAGCGAATGAAAAAAAGGCGGTGGTGCTGGTATCCGGTGGTCTGGATTCTGCGACCTGTCTGGCAATCGCCAGAGCGTCAGGGTACCAGTGTTATACTCTGAGTTTTGATTATGGCCAGCGTCATCGCAGTGAGCTGCGTGCAGCAGAAAACCTCGCTCAAGTCATGCGTGCAGAAGCTCATAAAACCATCCCGATTGATATGACCGGCATTGGCGGTTCAGCCCTGACAGACATGAATATTGCTGTCCCGGAAGAACAAAGTGAAGGAATTCCCGTCACCTATGTTCCGGCGCGCAATACCATTTTTCTTGCCTATGCACTGGGCTGGGCCGAAGTGCTGGAGGCAGAAGCCATCTTCATTGGTGTCAACGCGCTGGATTATTCCGGTTACCCGGATTGTCGACCCGCTTATATTGAAGCATTTAACAGGATGGCCAATCTTGCCACTAGGGCAGGGGTGGAGGGGCGGAAAATCAGTATTGAGACGCCTCTGATAAATCTTACCAAGGCTGAGATTATCCGGCGGGGTCTAGAACTTGGGGTGGACTATGGCAGGACAATCTCGTGTTATCAGGCTGATAGCGAAGGCAGGGCCTGTGGTGTCTGTGACAGTTGCCGCTTGCGAAGCAAGGGCTTTGCCGAAGCTGGCGTAGAAGACCCAACACAGTACTAAAAGACTTGTAATTTTCTGCCAAAACAGTAGTATGACCGCCTTTCAAAATGGGTCGTTAGCTCAGTGGTAGAGCAGTTGGCTTTTAACCAATTGGTCGATGGTTC
>CAZKJY010000287.1:0-3156 GCA_964553165.1 uncultured Enterobacteriaceae bacterium | reverse complement strand
GATCTCGACATGGGGGCCGATAATTGACCAGGGGCCGATTTCTACGTTTTTCCCAAGCCTGGCGGTAGGATCAATGAGTGGATCATTGGCGCTCATAAAATCACCTGCACGTCACTACACGCTTACTGCAATTATTCCTGCCGTTCAGCACAGAGTATGACGGCTTCACAGGCCAGTTCTCCTGCAACGGTAGCCTTGCACTGAAACTTGTAGATACCACGACGCACGGTCAGAATTTCAGACTCCAGAATCAATTGATCTCCTGGCACTACCGGCCTTTTAAAACGTACCTCGTCAGCACCAACAAAATAATACAGATAGCCATCGCGGGGCTTTTTTTCCTGACTCTTGAATCCCAGCACCCCGGAAGCCTGGGCCATCGCCTCAATAATCATCACCCCAGGCATGATGGGTTTATGCGGGAAATGACCCAGAAAAAATTCTTCATTGGTCGTGACATTCTTGTAGGCTTTAATATATTTATTAACTTCAATTTCCAGCACACGATCAACCATTAAAAACGGATAACGCTGGGGCAGATACTCTTTTATCTCGTCGACATACATCATAATTTTGCTACCTGACTGACAATCTTGCTTCACTATTTGTTGAAATATTTTTTCAACGTTTTGGCCATGCTATCCAGCTGCCTGAATCTGACAATATTCTTTTTCCACTCGCTGGTTCTGGAAAGACCAGTACCCGATGAATAACTGCCTGCTTCCCTGATCGAATGATTCACCAGTGACATCGCCGTCACGGTAACATCATCGGCTATCTCAACATGGTTGATGATGCCAACGCCACCGGCGATCACACAATTCCGGCCGATTTTGGCACTGCCAGCGATGGCACTGCATCCACAAATGACAGTATTATCCCCGACTTGTACATTGTGTGCTATTTGTACCTGATTATCGATTTTAACGCCATTGCCGATTCTGGTATCTTCCAGCGCTCCCCGGTCAATACAGGTATTGGCCCCGATCTCGACATCATCACCTATCAGCACTGTTCCCAGTTGTGCAATCTTGTGGTAAGTCTGCCCTTCTCTGGCAAAACCAAAACCATCGCTGCCGATCACCACGCCTGCATACAGGTGACAGCGCCGACCAATCTGTACCCCATGCGCCAGATTAACCAGCGCATTGATTCTTGTCCCCTCACCGACGCTGACTCCCTGCCCTATTACACAGTTCGCATCAATACTGACCCCATCAGCCAGAACGACCTCAGGCCCAATCACGGTATTGGCCCCAATACTCACGTTTCGGCCGATCCGGGCACTGGCGTGGACAACGGCAGTCGTGGCGATCCCGGGCTCGGCATCTGCTTCGGATTTGAAAAAATGGGAAGCTTTGGCGTAACAGATATAGGGATTGTCGGACAACAGCTTGTTGCCAGCATACTTATCGGCATCAGCTGGCTGAATGATCACAGCCGATGCCCGGGTATTGAGGAGGTCTTTGTAATAAACTGGATTATGATAAAAACTGAGATCCCCGGTTTCTGCCGAAGCTAGTGTCGCCAGTCCCCTGATTTCAGCACCGGGGTCTCCTTCCAATTCAACCTGAAGCAGTTCTGCGAGGCTGGAAAGGTCATAAACAAGCAAACTGTTCACACCGCTGTGCGCTATTGCTGCTCGTTTAATTTTGCCGTTACACGTGCAGTAATATCCATGGCATCCTTGTAAAACAGCGCCACCTCTGCACGTAAAACGATATCGAAATCCTCTTCTTCAACAACTGCTGTGATCGCCTGAATCAAATTGGACGAATAGGTTTGTTCGAACATGCTTCGCCTTTCCTGCACCAGCTGATCAACACGGTTTTCCAGGAACTGATACTGGACACCAATTTCTTCAAGCTGCTCCATGATGTTTCTTCGTTCAGCGTCACTGAGTACTTCCGCATCGACGGTTAATCGTTGTTGTAAGGCCGTTCCTTCCGCAGCCAGATCTCTGATACGCTGGGAATCTGTGGCAGTTTCCGTGGAAAGCTGTTGCTGAACGGCTGCGGCCAGTTCCGAATTGTAAAGCGCCGCTGCCATATCCAGGATAGCCACTTTCAGCCCGCCAGTTGCGCCAGTCTCCTGCGCCGATACCATCCCTGATAACAACAGGCTGACTATGACAACAAGATATTTATATCGATTTTTCATTTTCTGTACCTTACAGCAAACATTGGTTGAATTTGTGCCTCTCCAGTCTATTGAGAAAGGCTTTAATAGCTTGAATTTATTAGTTTTTTAGAATCTAGAAAGTTGTACCTATATCAAACTGGAAGGATTCACTCTCATCAATGATACTGCTATTAAACGGTTTAGCAAGACTAAACGTCATCACACCCATGATGCCGGTAAACCAGCTAAGTGAGATACCAGCCGAATAGCGAAACTCGTCAAAAGCAAAGCCTGAACAGTTATTCTGGGCAACCTGCCGGGAGGTACAGTAACTGGAAAAAACATTACCGGCATCAACAAAAAGACTGGAGCGGATACGGGACTGATCTTCCAGGAAACCGAAAGGAAACAGGATTTCGGCAGTCCCCACGGCCTGGATGTTACCCCCGAACGGCAGCGGTCTGAACTGGAAGAGCTCTCTGGCAAACAGCTCATCGACAAACACCGGCTGACCTGTGGCATCAAAAATAGGATCACCATTGGCATCCAAAGCCTGCTCCAGAATATAGGCCCGATCCGAAGTCGGGTCTAAGCGGGGATTGCCGTTAGCATCAAGCAGGACGTTGCCGTTGCTATCTCTTAAGAGCTCGGTGAACTGGGTCTGGTAACTAACCGCCTGGGTACTTCTTGGGCCCAGGGTATTGTTTCGATACCCTCTGACCGTGCGCAAACCACCCGCATAAAAATTACGGAAGAATGGCAATTGAGTCGAGCTGCCATAGGCATCGCCGTAGCCCAGTCTCGTATCAAAGTGAAAATTCCAGGCATCTGAAAGGAAGGGAATGAATCTGTTGACCGGTATATAGGTTTCAGCAAAGAACTGCATCCGGTAAAAAGACATGTCGCTGCCTGGCAAGGCAAATTCAAGAGAAAAATTCTGCGAATCCCCGCCGATCGGAAATATCCCTGGCTGCCGAAGATTGTTTCTGTTCCAGCGAACCATCAGCGTAACATCATTAAATTTATTGCCCTCTA
>CAZKJY010000286.1:0-3162 GCA_964553165.1 uncultured Enterobacteriaceae bacterium | reverse complement strand
AGAAGGAATCAAAGTACAGGTAAGTGGTCGCCTGGGTGGTGCAGAGATTGCTCGCACCGAACGTTATCACGAAGGTCGTGTTCCCTTGCATACACTGCGTGCCGACATTGATTACGCTACCAGTGAAGCCCTGACCACCTATGGAATCATCGGTGTGAAGGTGTGGATATTCAAGGGCGAAATACTGAATTTTGATGAAGAGTCTGCCGCAGCAGAAAAATAAGCGCAGACGAGAGGAAGAGCGATGTTACAACCGAAGCGAACCAAATTCCGCAAGCAGATGAAGGGCCGTAATCGTGGCCTGGCACATCGCGGCAGTACAGTGAGTTTTGGCGAATACGGACTGAAAGCAATTGACCGCGGTCGTCTCACGGCTCGCCAGATTGAGGCAGCCCGACGAGCCTTAACGCGTCATGTAAAACGTGGTGGAAAAATCTGGATTCGCGTATTTCCGGATAAGCCGATTACCAAGAAACCACTGGAAGTTCGTCAGGGTAAGGGTAAAGGCAGTGTTGAGTTCTGGGTAGCCCAGATTCAGCCAGGCAAGGTGTTATTTGAAATCGAAGGTGTGAGCGAAGAACTGGCAGTAGAAGCATTTACCTTGGCTGCCGCTAAATTACCGTTCGCAACCAAATTTGCTAAAAGGGTGGTGATGTAATGGCTGGTTTGGAAGCATCAGAACTGAGAGAAAAGTCTCTTGATGAGCTCAATGAGATTCTGGAAGGTCTATTGCGTGATCAGTTCAATCACAGAATGCAGAAGACCACAGGTCAGTTGAATCAGACGCATTTGCTTTCGGCAGTCAGAAAAGACATTGCCCGGGTAAAGACACTGATTAGTGAAAAAGCAGGATCATAAGCTTATGTCAGAAGAAAAACGTGCGCGCACTGTGACCGGAAAGGTCCTGAGCAACAAAATGAACAAAACCGTAACGGTTCTGGTGGAAAGACGTGTGAAGCATCCTGTCTATGGCAAGTATGTGACCAAGTCTTCCAAGTTGCATGCACATGATGAAAACAACGAATGTATGCCTGGTGATACGGTGACCATAAAGGAAGTACGCCCAATTTCCAAATCAAAAACCTGGGCGCTGGTTTCCGTTGATGAAAAAGCGGCACTGGTTTAATTAAAAAACAGAGTTACTAGCAGGATTGAGAGGCGCGGAGAAGTACGATGATACAAACACAGTCATATTTAGATGTGGCAGATAACAGCGGTGCACGACGTGTCATGTGCATCAAGGTGCTGGGTGGCTCTCACAGACGTTACGCAAGAATTGGCGACGTTATCAAGGTGACGGTTAAAGAAGCGATACCGCGTGGCAAGGTTAAAAAAGGACAGGTGATGAATGCGCTGGTTGTCCGCACCAAAAGTGGTGTTCGCAGACAGGATGGCTCATTGATCAGATTCGATGACAATGCGGCAATTTTGCTGAACAACCAGGAAGCGCCGATTGGTACCCGCGTCTTCGGACCGGTGACGCGCGAACTGCGAACTGCAAAATTCATGAAAATTATTTCACTGGCGCCTGAAGTACTTTAAGGCGGGAGTAAGAGGTTAGGAACGGGCTTATGCAAAAGCTGAAACGAGATGATGAAGTCATAGTCATTGCCGGTCGCGACAAAGGTAAACGCGGCAAGATTACGCGCGTGCTGAAAGATGGTCGCCTGATTGTCTCCGGCATCAATATGGTGAAACGTCACACCAGGCCCAATCCGAATATCGGACAGCAGGGCGGAATTATTGAAAAGGAAACCGGCATTCAGGTTTCCAATGTCGCCATTTTTAACCCGAAAACCGAGAAAGCTGATCGTGTTGGTTTCAAGGTTGAGAAGGATGGCAGCAAAGTACGAATTTTTAAATCAGACAGTTCTCTGGTTGATTAAAGGCTGATTAATAGCTGATCAACAGGAACAGAACAGGTTACAACGATGGCCCGATTAAAAGAGTATTACAAGAACGAAGTAGTCCCAGAGCTGACGAAAGAGTTCAATTACGACAATCCGATGCAGGTACCAAGAATTACCAAAGTGGTCCTGAATATGGGTAATGGTGAATTCAGTGATAAAAAAGTGCTGGAAAGTGCCCTGAGTGATTTGACCCAGATCAGCGGTCAGAAACCGGTTGTCACCAAGGCCCGTAAGTCCATCGCTGGCTTCAAGATTCGTGATGGCTGGCCGGTCGGAGCCAAGGTCACACTTCGTGGTGTCCGTATGTATGAGTTTCTGGATCGACTGGTGAACATTGCGATCCCGCGAATTCGCGACTTCCGCGGGCTGAATCCAAAATCATTTGATGGCCGTGGCAACTATGCACTGGGTGTCAGTGAGCAGATTATTTTTCCGGAAATCGATTATGACAAGATCGATACCCTGCGTGGGCTGGATATTACGATTACGACGACGGCGCAAACAGATGAAGAAGGCAGAGCCTTGTTACGCGCCCTGCACTTTCCGCTAAGAGGCGGAGATGCCGCGGGCAAAAAAGCCCAGGCCTAAGTCCATAGGTGAAAGTGCGAACAAAGTATAAAAGAGGATAGTTGAATGGCAAAAACTTCAATGATCGAAAGAGAAACCAAACGCAGCAAGTTGGTCGCTAAGTATGCGGCAAAACGTACTGCCTTGAAGGCGATCATCAATAGCACAACCGCTTCAGATGATGAGAAGTGGGAAGCGCAAATTAAATTGCAGAAGTTGCCGCGCGATGCCAGTCCGGTAAGGCAGACCCGACGATGTCAGGTTACTGGCCGACCGCACGGGGTATTCCGCAAATTCAAACTGTGCAGAAATAAACTCAGAGAAGCGGCCATGCGCGGTGACGTACCTGGCCTGACTAAAGCCAGCTGGTAAGTGTTTAGGAGATAGTAGCATGAGCATGTCAGATCCAATTGCAGATCTTCTGACCCGAATCAGAAACGCCCAGATGGTCAATATGCCCTCTGTTGAGTGTCCTGCATCAAAAACCAAGCTGGCGATTCTGGATGTGTTAAAGAATGAAGGTTATATCGCTGGTTACAAGGTAAGTGATGATCTGGTGAAACCAGTCATTACAGTTGAGCTGAAATATCACAAAGGCAGGCCGGTAATTGAAGAGATTCATCGTGGCAGCCGTCCGGGTTTGCGTCACTACTCGGCAAAAGAAGATTTACCTGAAGTTCGTGCC
>CAZKJY010000285.1:0-3167 GCA_964553165.1 uncultured Enterobacteriaceae bacterium | reverse complement strand
TCATTCCCGAAGTCAGAACCCCGGATGGCATTGCCCATAACTGCGCCCTCAACCTCGAAGAAAGCGTTAAAGCCAGTTGTGCTGATGGGCTTGTTGAGACTCAGCCCCTGGCGACGCTGGTAGCTATTGAACCTCCACCTGCCTTCAGTGGCGACTCACGCCTCAGCTTTAACCGAAAAGACGGCAATACCGACTCGTCGGACCTGAACTTCATTGTCAACGCCCAGTGGCTACAGGATCAGTTCCGTCACCAGGTGGAACTGCTGGCGGAGTCAGAGACCAGCGATGGTGACGTGGTGGATGAACGCTACGAAGGAAACTACCAGCTTAACTACGACTTTAACCAACGCTGGTTCAGCTACACACGGCTCGGCTATGAAAAAGATCGGTTTAATGCTATCGACGAGCAATACGAGCTCGGTGCCGGTTTTGGGCAACGCTTTAACCTGGACAATCAGATGAACTTTGATATGCAGTTGGGTGCGGCGTATTTGATTTCACACCATCCGGAGGATGGTTCCGATAACGATCTGGCAGGACGTTGGGGCTTCAAAATGAACTGGCCGGTGCCCGGTAGTAGACTGACCCTGTTCCACCACCATGAACTGCTGTGGGCAATGGATGACGTCAACAACAATCAAACGGAAAGCAGCACAGGGGTCAAACTCCCCCTGATGGGCAACCTGTTCAGTGAGCTACGCTACGATTATGACTATGTCAGCGAACCCTCCGATGAACAGAAACATGCCGACGAAGAGTGGGTGATCGCGATTGGTTACGAATGGTAGAAGGCTGATCAGGATGAACAGCTTACTCTAAGGGAGTTTTTTCAAAGGATAGATATCAAAGCGGGTGGACTTCCCCTTGAGCGAATAGCCCGGCTCACGACCGTTGAGAAAAGGCGCGTGGGCGGGTCGCTTAACCACCACCCGATAGTTGGCCTGCTGCAGTGACAAGGACAAAAGCCTGTCACTATCTTCTGCCGCCATACCCACCAACTGATGAAATAGCTGCATCTCTTTTTTCACCTTGCCGGACTTATCCCTGGGTGGAAACATCGGATCGAGATAAATCACATCTGGAGACTGGTCCGCAGTTAAATTCTGTAAGAATTCAGAGGACTCACTGTGCACGGCGTGAATTCGATCCAGAATGCCCAGTAACTCCCCGTCTGCTTCATATTCCGCACTTTCACGGGCACGGGACAACCCGTCAGTCAACAAAGCAAACACGATGGGATGTCTCTCTACCATTGTGACCTGGGCTCCAAGGCTGGCGAGAACAAATCCATCCCGTCCCAGGCCGGCAGTCAGATCCAGCACCCTCGGTTTAAATCCTTTATGGGACAGGCCTATTGCCTTGGCAATGTCCTGCCCCTTACCCCCACCATAAAGACGGCGGTGTCGAGCCGTCCCGCTACTGAAGTCGCAACGCACCGGACCCGGAGCTTTCGGACCCAGCTGTTGCAGGGCAAGCCCTGCTTCATCGACTACCAGCGCCATGCCCGACATGGAAGCGCTTGCTGTAATGGCAAAGCACTGCAGTCCAAGAGTATCGGAAAGTAAACCGGCCCGGCTTTCAAAGCCGGGCCGGTATAGGATGGAAAGACTGTTTGTCATCTTACTGAATGGGAACCAACTCCAACTCCACCCGGCGGTTAGCCTGACGGCCATATTCGGTACTATTATCAGCAATGGCGTAACGTTCACCATACCCAGTGGTCCAAACCCGACCACTGGCAATGCCCTGGCTGATCAACAGCTGTCCCACACTGGCGGCTCGACGTTCACTGAGTGTCTGATTGTACTCGGAACTGCCGGTTGAATCGGTATGACCGGCAATCCGAATATTGGTCTTGTTAAATTCTTTCAGCACCAGCGCAACAGACTCCAGCGTGTTATAGAACTCGGGACGCACCTCGTAACGGTCAACACCAAAGGTAATATTGCTGGGCATGACCAAACGGATAGAGTCTCCCTCCCGAACAACTCTAACACCCGTACCTTCCAGCTTTGCTCTGAGAGCAGCCTCCTGTCGGTCCATGTAATAGCCAACACCACCGCCCACCGCGGCTCCTGCTACAGCTCCGGTAATAACTCCTTTCTTGCGGTCATCATCACTGGACGTTGCGGCGCCGATAATTGCACCCGTCACAGCACCAATACCTGCACCTTTTGCAGTATTACTGGTTTTTTGCTGACCGGTATAGGGATCCGTAGACATACAGGCCGTCAATGCTCCCACCAGCGCTATTAACAGAAGTTTTTTCATGGTTATTCCTCGTTCATGAATAAAAAGTTAAAGGCTTTGACACCTTCCTTTCAAATTTGCTTTATCCTTATTGTGATAGAAGCAAAAACCTTTTCAAGTGATTTGCCGCCCTTCGGCATTAACTGGTTCGCAGCCTTATGAAAAACATCGCCATTCTTCTCAACCTCTTTTCCATCCTCGTACTGACCGGCTGCGAAAACTACATCTATACCTTCAATGAACAACCAGTCTTTGAGCAACCCGATTTGTTTACTGACTACAAAATCACTGACCAGAGTCTCTCTAACTGTGTCAAACAGGCCATTTTTGACGAGAAGGCCCATAAAGCCGGTACCCTTCGGCAACTCAATTGCTCCAATGCGGGTATTCGCACATTGGCCGGGTTGGAAATCTTTACCGGTCTCACTCATGTCAACCTCGACAACAACTTATTGACCGAGATTAAACCACTGCTATTTCTTGGCCAGCTCAAAACTGTTCTGCTCGCAGGCAATGACAAACTCAACTGTGTAGATGCCAAATAGCTTGCCCAGCAAACTGATGGGCAAGTCAGCCTGCCTACCCATTGCACTCAATAAACGTTTGAACCTGTAGTTCGTTGACAAATTTTGCGACATTCTTCAAAAAAGTTACCCACAAAATCTGTGGATAACTTTGTGTATTACTTTCATAAAACTCGGTTAACTCCACTTAATAGGGCCCCACCAACGAATTGGTTATTTTTTAATCAACAAAAAATAACCTTTAAATTCATGCAGTTATCAAAGCAAAAAGGAAATATCAATGACTTACAGAGTATTCTAAATATTTCCCTAAAGTTAATGGTGTAATTGTGGAAAACCTGGCATGCCTGAAAACTAATTCTGAACGATTGGTCATCAGATAAAGTTTAATTT
>CAZKJY010000284.1:0-3182 GCA_964553165.1 uncultured Enterobacteriaceae bacterium | reverse complement strand
TCTCGGTGCAGCTTTTCTGAGCTATACCGGCATCATGGATTTCAGTCTCGCTGATGCGGCTGCCATTGGCATCATCGGTGGCGCGGATGGCCCCACCGCAATCTTTGTCTCCAGCCGTCTGGCACCGGATTTGCTGGGCGCCATTGCAGTAGCAGCCTATTCCTACATGGCACTGGTGCCCTTGATCCAGCCGCCTATCATGCGTGCCCTGACCACAGAAGCAGAACGTAAAATAGAAATGCATCAGTTACGCCATGTGTCTCAGGCGGAACGCATCGTGTTCCCCCTTTGTCTGCTCTTGCTGGTCGCCATTTTCCTGCCCAGTGCAGCGCCCCTGCTGGGCATGTTCTGCTTCGGTAACCTGATGCGTGAAAGCAAGGTAGTGGATCGCCTCAGTGATACCACACAGAATGCGCTGATCAATATCACCACAATCTTTTTGGGTCTGGGGGTCGGTTCCAAGCTCAGCTCAGAGGCCTTCCTGAATGTGGAAACCCTCGGCATTCTGGTGCTTGGGATTATTGCTTTCAGCTTCGGTACGGCCAGTGGTGTTCTGATGGCGAAACTCATGAACAAACTCAGTGCCACAGCCATCAACCCCCTCATTGGTGCGGCAGGCGTATCGGCTGTCCCGATGGCGGCCCGTGTGGCCAACAAGATTGGGCTGGAAGCCAATCCGCAGAACTTCCTGCTGATGCATGCCATGGGCCCCAATGTGGCCGGGGTGATTGGATCTGCAGTTGCCGCTGGCGTGATGCTGTCCTATTTGGGAGGCTAGCAGGAGTTAGTGCTTGGCCAGCTTAGACTATTAAGCTGGGCCCAGGCGTCATCTCAAAAAGAAGTTATCGGGTACTTGCCCCAGGATTGAAGTGCCTGGGTACCAGGTTAAAGTGCCAGTTCCAGCAGTACAGGACAATGATCCGAGCCCATGACCTGGTCCAGAATCTCCGCATTTTTAACCTTGTCCAGAAAGCAGCGGGAACTTAGAAAATAATCAATTCTCCAGCCTACATTTCTCTGCCTGGCGCCGGCACGGTAACTCCACCAGGTATATTGCACCTTGTCCGGATTGAGATGGCGAAAGGTATCGACCAGATCGGCCTTGAGCAGGTTTTCGATGCCATCTATTTCTTCCTGCATGTAACCTGCACTCTTGTTGTAGTTTTCCCTGGGGCGCGCCAGATCAATCGGCTGATGGGCCACATTGAGGTCGCCGCAAACCACAACCGGCTTGGTTTTTTCCAGTTTTTTCAGATAGTTAAGGAAATCTCTATCCCATGTCTGCCGATACTTGAGCCGTTTTAACTCACTGCCGGAGTTTGGCGTGTAGACGGTGACGAGATAATAGGAGCCGAAATCCGCACAGATCACACGACCTTCACTGTCATGCTCCGCAATCGCCATGTCATAGGTCACATTCAAAGGTGGCTTTTTGCTGAGGATGGCGGTCCCTGAATAACCCTTTTTATCAGCCGAGTTGGCGTAGATATGATAAGTATCAAGTGCCTGCAGAGCTTCTTCCAGCTGATGGGCCTGGGCCTTGGTTTCCTGCAGGCAGAGCACATCAGGTAACAGTGTGTTCATTTCATCGATAAAGCCCTTTTTTACAATGGCTCTGATACCATTAACATTCCAGGAAATCAGTTTCATAACAATCCTTAACCAGGCGCTCAAAAGCCCTGGATATGCTCTTAAAAAGCATTCAAAATATTAGTGTTAGGGGTGGTAAAAATAAGTGTGCAATAAGTGTGGATTATGCCTGAGCCACGTTGAAATGATCAAATCTAGCACATACTATGTGAGTATGGCCGAATGCAGTAGAAGGTTGTTTTTACAGGAACTAAGAAGGTATCATTGTTCGCCGTGTGCGAGTAGATAGTTACCCGAATAACAGCACAGTAGAGTAGTTTGTATGGTGGCTGCTTGAACTGTAAACGATAATAGGTGTCTGAGACACCGAAGCACCAGACACAATATCGAGGAGATTGATTATGAAGCAACGCAATCAAAATATACTCACCGCGTTTGTACTGTCACTGGGTTTTACCTTGTTTGCGTCAGGCGCTGTGTATGCTCATCACTCGTTTCCGGCTACCTACATCATGGATGAGACCGATACGATTGAAGGTGTTATGGTACAGTTTCTGTTCCGTAACCCGCATTCATTCGTACACGTGATGGTTACCGATGAAGAAACCGGTGAAAACCAGCGTTGGGCTGTAGAGTGGGGTGGTGCCAGCGCACTGGCTGGTTCTGTTGACCGCTCAAGCCTGAAACCCGGTGACCGAGTACGTATTAGTGGTCAGCCAGGTCGTAACCCGGAAGATCATCGTCTGCGTATGCAGAGCCTTGAAGTTATCGATGGTGACTTCCAGTGGTCTGGTGACTTTGATTGATGATTGATGCTGGCCTCAATCGGGCAGCAACTTTCATTGTCAGATAGTTTGTAGAAAGAATGAAACTAACGGCTTGATCGACTTTGTCGTAGAGCCGTTAGTTTTTTAGCTCTCAGTAAAATAAAAACAGAATCCAGCTTCCATAAATCCAATCAGGCTTTCGGACAGATAATTCGAAAAGCGGGGCGATAACGAGAGGCTGTCAGTAGAGAATTTATGTATTTACCCGTCAAGGAAATCAGTCAGCCATCTGTATGGTTTTCTTTTCTCGAAGCTCCGGTGTTTCATTACATTCAGAGCTTGCTTAGTGTTCGGGTTCAATTTCCCAATAGCGTATTGAATAACAAAGTCCAGACTTCCAGTCTGACTTCTCTTTGTTATTGTTCGGAAATATGTTCGGAAATACACAGAGTTTGCAAAGTAGAGGCTACTGGAATCTTCGCAAGGTAGTGTGTATAAGGTACTACCGGGTTTTCGGAAGTGCATAGAAAAATTCAGGTTTTGGAGACTAAAAAATGAGCAAAAGTGATACAAATAACCGGGTTCGTGGAATTGGCCCAATCAGTAAAGTGATTGGATCAGGTCTGCTGGCGGTAGCCCTGGTAGGCTCCGCATTTGCCCAACAGGACTTTTCCAATGTTGAGGTCAAGTCATACCATGTGCAGGGACAGATCTGGGTTTTGACCGGTGCAGGTGGTAATGTCACGGTACAGATCGGTGACGAGGGGGTCCTGATCGTTGATACCCAGTTTGCTGAAATGGCTCCCAAGCTTCTCGCAGAAATCA
>CAZKJY010000283.1:0-3184 GCA_964553165.1 uncultured Enterobacteriaceae bacterium | reverse complement strand
AGCGAGACCGGCTGTGGTGTTCCACTGTAGATGATCCTCATATAAACCAATTGGTTTAGTAATTCATTATTCTTCAATAACTGGCGAAATTACTCTCGACTTATGACTTAGTCGATTGATCGGGCTGCAAGAGAATCTGGATTAAGGCTAAGTAAAATTAAGTCATTTAAATAATATATCAATATCATATAAATAACAAAATATACTTATCGCTCGTTCTCCATCAGTATGGCTCTCGTAGATGCTTTAGCAGCCATTTTCTTAAGCCAGAGAATAAATACATAGGAGAAAAACATGAAAAAAATCAAATGACAACGTCTGCCGGGATCCCCATCGCAGATGACCAAAATGCAGTGACTGCAGGTGCGCGTGGTCCGGTGTTGATGCAGGACGTGGCGCTAATAGAAAAGCTTGCACATGTTAACCGGGAAAGAATCCCGGAGCGAGTTGTACATGCCAAAGGCACTGGTGCATACGGAACCTTTGCTCTGACCAGAGACATGTCGGATGTAAAGATGCAGATTTTCTAAATGGAGAAGGCAAGCAAACCTAAGTATTTCTGCGCTTTTCAACCGTAGGTGGTGAAAGTGGCTCCGGTGATGCCGAGAGAGACCCGCGTGGGTTTGCCGTTAAATTTTATACTCGACAGGGTAACCACGATATTGTCGGCAATAATACCCCGGTGTTCTTTATTCGTGATGGTCACAAGTTCCCGGATTTTATTCATACGCAGAAGCGTGATCCGATGACCAATCTTAAATCGCCTGAAGCGGTTTGGGATTACTGGTCACTGAATCCGGAAGCCATGCATCAGGTTACCATATTGATGTCGGATCGCGGGGTGCCGGCAACTTATCGTCATATGAATGGATACGGTTCGCATACTTTTTCCATGTGGAATAAACAGGGTGAACGCGTGTGGGTAAAATTTCATTTCAAGACCAAACAGGGCATCCAATGCATTAACGAAAGTGACTCAAGAAAAGTCATCGGTCAGGATCCGGATCACGCACAACGTGATCTAGTGGAGGCAATTGAACGAGGCGATTTCCCGCAGTCGAGTGTAAAAGTCCAAATCATGCCGGAGAAGGATGCGGAAACATACAAAGTGAATCCATTTGACATCACCAAGGTATGGAATCACAGTGATTACCCGCTGATAGAAATTGGAACACTGGAGTTGAATTGAAACGTGCAAAATTATTTTGCAGAAACAGAACAGGCGGCATTTGCACCCAGTAATATGGTGCCAGGCATAGGCGCTTCACCGGATAAAATGTTGCAGGCCAGACTGTTTGCTTACCAGGATGCACATCGTTACCGCATGGGGGCGAATTACAATCAGATTTACGTGAATTGCCCGCATGCTACAAAGGTTCAAAACTATCAGCGCAGTGGTGCCATGGCTGGGGTGATTCAACCGGGTAGCGAAAACAATGCGGTTGACCATGCCGGTGCGAATTACTACCCCAACAGTAAAGGTGGCCCAGTCGATGGAATAGACGTGCCCGAGCCACCACTACAAATATCAGGCGATGCGGACCGCTATGATCGTAATGCTGAAAATGATGATTACACTCAGGCGGGTGATTTATTCAGACTGATGAGTGATGATCAACAACAGCAGCTTGTCGATAATATTGCTGGAGGTTTAAGCCAATGTTCTACTGAAGTGCAGGCACGCATGTTGCCACACTTCTATCAGGCCGATGCCAAATACGGAAGTATGGTGCAAGCAGCTATTGATAAAGTTGTGCAATTGAAACAGGCGAGCTAGGTGTCAGAGCAAGTGCGCTGAAAAAAATTTCGGCGCACTCATTTATAGGGTGATTGGAATGAAAAACTTAATCTTGAAAATAATAGGTGGGATTTCTCTTGGTTTGGGTATGCTGGGTGCATTTTTACCATTATTGCCATCTACGTGTTTTGTATTGCTCGCAAGCTGGGCATTTAGTCAGTCATCACCAAAGTTTCATGACTGGTTATATAATAGTTCGCCTTTCTCATCTTCAATTCAAAACTGGCAACAGCACCGTGCCATTCCGGTTAAAGCAAAAGTCATAATTACACTGTCACTGGTTAGCTCATATGTTATCTCAACCATGTTGGTATCCAACACTATAGTATTGATCAGTTTGGGACTGGGCATGACGGTTTTGTTAAGTTACCTGTTAACGCGACCTTCCGAGGGTGGGTATCAGTTATCGAGTTACACTGCTGCGAATAACGTCCGCCAGTAAATTAAATTCATGTTGGCGTACGCTTCCCTTGCGCCAGGCCAGTCCAATTTCGCGGTAGGATTTTTCTTTTAGCTCGGAAGTGATCACCTTGGTGTGTTTTAGCAATCCACTGTCTACCGCCATCTGTGGAACAAAAGTAATACCCAGGTCGCCATCAATCATTTGAATCAGGCTGTATAGGCTGCTGGCTGAAAATTTACTGATCTTGTCTTTTCTTTTAATGCTGCATACGCTCATGGCATGATCTCGCAGGCAATGGCCATCCTCAAGCAGTAAAATGGATTCATTATTTAGTCTATTAGGAGAAAAGTTCTCCGGTTCCAGTAATTTGGAGCCTTTGCGGTAAGCCAGCAAAAATGGATCGTTAAATATGCTCACGGTTTCGGTATTGATTAAATCCATCGGCATTGCCAGCAACAGAATGTCCAGTTCACCGTCCAGTAACAGTTGATGTATACGTTGGGTTTGATCTTCTTTTAAGTACAGTTCAAGTTTTGGAAACTGCTTGTGTAACACGGGAAGGATGCGCGGTAATAAAAACGGCGCAATGGTGGGAATCACTCCCATCTTTAATGGCCCACTAAGTGGATCCTGATTCGATTTCGTAATATCAACGATGCCTTCGAGATCGAAAATAGCCAGACGTGCCTGTTGTGCAATCAATGTGCCTATGGAAGTAAACACAACACTGCGATTGGTGCGGTCCACCAAAGAAGTATTCAGCATGCTTTCAAGTTCTTTAATTGCAATGCTAAATGCAGACTGGGTGACAAAGCAGGCCTCTGCGGCTTTTCCAAAGTGCAAATGTTTTTCCAGTGCGATCAAGTAGCGAAGTTGTTTAACTGTAGGCAGGTTTATCATGAATAAAAGGGATCAAATTAATATTAAGTTGTTATACAAAAATATACCGGGTTACAAAACTGTTACTAGCTGTATCATGATGA
>CAZKJY010000282.1:0-3192 GCA_964553165.1 uncultured Enterobacteriaceae bacterium | reverse complement strand
TTTCCTGTGCATAAGTGTTCAGTGTACTTAGATCGGTACCAAAGAGTTTAATAGCAACATCGCCACGTGATCCTGTCAGCATTTCGGAAACACGCATATCAATCGGTTGCGTAAAGCCGAAATTCACGCCATGAAACTGAGACAGCACGGCACGTAATTGATCTTCCAGTTCAGCTTTACTGCCTGCCTGCCATTCATCGGCCGGCTTCAGTTGTAAAAACATATCCGTTTCATTGAGGCCCATGGGATCCATGCCGATTTCATCAGAACCGCTGCGTGAAACCACCCGAACCACATCAGGGACCTGTTGCATAATGGCACTTTCCACGTTTTGCACGATACGGGTGGTGGTTTCCAGGTTAATGGATGGGACAGATTCAAGTTGAATAATAATGTCGCCTTCATCCATGGTTGGCATAAAGGTCTTGCCGACAAAAGGAAAGAGTACAACCGTAATGATCAGTAAGGCGCCCGCAAGCACAAATAAAAATTGTGGCCGTGCCAGTGTTCTGTCCAATAAGGGCTTATAGATTTTTAATAGCGTGCGGCTTAACCAGGGTTCACCATGCGCATCGGCTTTAACGACAAAAGAAGCGATAACCGGAATCAGTGTTAGCGAAAGAGCCAGTGAGCCGAGCAGGGCAAAAACAATGGTCATGGCAACCGGCCCGAAAAGTTTACCTTCCAATCCTTCCAGCGTAAGCAGGGGTAGAAAAACAATAAGGATAATAATA
Source organism: uncultured Enterobacteriaceae bacterium (assembly GCA_964553165.1). Lineage (GTDB taxonomy): Bacteria > Pseudomonadota > Gammaproteobacteria > Pseudomonadales > Pseudohongiellaceae > UBA5109. The sequence continues at coordinate 2,458 of CAZKJY010000282.1, read as the reverse complement.
ATGCCGGAACTGACCGGAATGGCAACGTCTTTTACCGCACGAAAGACAATATGTAATTTGGGTAAGGATTTTTGTCCGTGTTTACGGCTGGCCAGTGCTGAAACAATATTTTCCACAATCACAATCGAAGCATCTACCAGCATGCCGATGGCAATTACCAGTCCGCCCAGACTCATGATATTGGCCGACATATCCATGAAACGCATCATGATAAAGGTGACTAATGCAGCCATTGGCAGGACGATGGCAACGGTCAGGGCCGCACGAATATTTCCCAGAAACAGTCCCAGCAATACAATCACCAGAACCACAGCTTCAAGTAACGCCTTAGACACGGAAGCAACGACGCCTTCAATTAAAACACTGCGGTCATAAAAAATCTGTGCTGTTGTCCCCGCTGGTAAAGTTGCCTCCAACTCATCAAGTTTGGCAGTCACACCATCGACAATTTCCCGGGCATTGGCGCCACGTAAACCAATAACCAGTCCCTGCACCGCTTCAGCAGTACCGTCAGCAGTCACGCTACCATAGCGTTCCAGCGAACCCATAGAAATTTTAGCCAGTTCGGATAAGGGGATATAATCACCATAAGCATTAATCACCTGAATATTACCGATGTCTTCGAAGTTGGTAATTGCGCCAGCAACTCTAACCAGAATAGCTTCCTCGCCCTGGTCTATACGTCCGGCACCATCGTTCTGGTTGTTCATTTGCAGGGCAGTGATGATGTCTTCATTGTTGACCTGTAGTGTGGCCATAACATCACGACTCGGCATGACTTCATAAGTTTTTACAAAACCGCCCAATGAGTTCACATCTGCGACACCTGGCACGGTTCTTAGAGCAGGACGAATCGTCCAATCCAGAAGAAACCGTTTTTCCTGCAGACTCAAAGTGTCGCTTTCAATTGTGAACATGAACATGTCTCCAAGCGGTGTACTCATCGGCGCCAGACCACCGCTGATGCCTGCCGGTAAATCACCCCAGATATTGTTAATACGCTCAGCCACCTGTTGTCTTGCCCAATAAATGTCTGTGCCTTCTTCAAAATCCAGGGTAATGGAGCTCAAGGCATACTTGGTAATGGAGCGTAGGATATCCTGGCGTGGTATACCCAGAAGTTCCACTTCAACCGGTTGTGTGATGAGGGTTTCGACTTCTTCGGGTGTCATGCCGGGAGCTTTGATAATAATCTTTACCTGGGTCGGCGAGATATCCGGAAAAGCATCAATCGGCAGATTCAATAAGGCCTGTGTTCCGAAACCAGTCAACACCAGTGCCAGCAGACAGACCATCAGGCGCTGGCTAAGTGAAAACTGAATAAGCTGGTTAAACATTATTATTCGCCTCCCAGACCAAGCTGAATCCCTTTGAGTATGGCAGTACCGCGTATTGCTACTCTTTCTCCGGCGTTTATGCCGTCTATAGCCAGATAATCTGCACCAGCAGGCAGTAAATTGAGAGGACGACTTTCAAAACCTTCATCACGCTGAACGTAGACGGTTGTTTCGTTGCCGCTGTGGACAACCGCATTGGCTGGAACCAGAATGCCATTTTCTACAGGAGGGACAATCAAGGTGACGACCTGTCCAACCATTAATTCGGGCAGAGTATTGAAGACGGCAAAGATTTCTACAGTCTGAGTCTGTGAATCAATAGCAAAATCTTTTTGACGTAAAGTCAGTGGCGTATTGCTACCCGATGCCCTCAGCATTTGACCGATTTTAAGATGATTTGCGATTCTGGCGGGCAGTTGTGCACTGAGCCAGCGTTCTTCACTGCCGATAGTGGCTATGACTGAGTTGGCAGCAACGTAGCTGCCGGCATTAACCATAAGATGGTCTGTGCTGCCACTTACAGGGCTCCGTACTGTATAGACCCCTAATGCGTTGCCTGTCATTGTGCTTAGTTGTTCCTGGTTGAATCCAGCCAGACTTAATTTCGCGCTGAGTATCTGCAAAGCGGCGGCAGATTGCTGGTAGTCACGTTGTGTTTGTGTAAAGCGTTGTCTGGAAATGATGCCTTCTTCCAGTAACAGGCTGTCTTTTCCCAGCTCAAAGTTTTTCTGTTCCAGATCAAGTTGAGCGCTGCTCCATTCATTTTGTAAATCAAGCAGTTCCTGACTGCTAATTTCTGTCAGACTATCTCCGGCCTGAACTTGCGTACCGGGTTCTATATGCCAGTTCTGTAAAATTCCACCATAGGGTATTGTCACGGCAGAGGTCGACAGTGGCGAATTGATAACTGTCGCCGGAAAACTAGTACCGATACTATTATCCACAGGCATTACCTGGCTGGTGACAATGCCCAGTCGGGAAATATCTTCCTGGTTTAACTGAATCAGTTCCTGTGCCTGTAAAGGCAAAGTCAAAAATAAACAGCTTAGAACAAGAACTCTTTTTTTTTAACTGAATCAGTTCCTGTGCCTGTAAAGGCAAAGTCAAAAATAAACAGCTTA
>CAZKJY010000281.1:0-3192 GCA_964553165.1 uncultured Enterobacteriaceae bacterium | reverse complement strand
CATAGGATCCTGCTCGCTTAGCGACAGTAGCCATTCTTTGACAGATTCCTTGTCATTGCGTGTCTTAAACCTGCTTACAAAACACAACAGAAATCGCTTCCATAACGGCATCTTGCAAAACTGCTACAGACGGGAAAATTAATTAACGTACGCGTTAATTAAATGATCAGGTTAACCTGAATTTTTCGTAAAGCGAGTCTGAATTTTCCAGTTCTCCAACTAGACTTGGCTCTGGTAAACGCCTGAAATGATATTGGTCAATCCCGCTAACTTCTGGCAAATATCACTTTTCTCAAACTCCTTCTGCAACAGGAAATAAGCCCCAAGCCCCGTCATATCAGCCTTTCCAGGGCTGGCACAGCCCTTGCAATTACCTGCTAAACGCATAAAGCAATGAGAGGAAATAACCTTTGTCTGAGTCCTGCTTAAAAAAATGTCTTGATGAAGGCTGATGGTTCTCAGAGTGATCAGACAAACTTTTTTCCACACTGAGCGTCTTTGTAACAAAGTGAGTCAATAACAACAATTGAGTTTTCTATGAGCGGGTTCCTTAATAAAACCAAAAAATATTTTAATAGTATTTTTATAACTGCCATCGTTGCCACACTGCCTGAGGTGGCAGCCAGTCAGGAATTAGTAGGGGAAACTGGGCAGAATCCAAGTGGATCAGGCCGCATCTATACTCCTGTCTATTTTGCCCAATATACGCCCAGAAACGCTCTGGATATGCTGGAACAGGTTCCCGGCTTTGCCGTCAGGGATGATGATCAGGGTCGCGGTCTCGGACAGGCAAACACAAATGTATTGATCAATGGGGTCAGGTTGTCGAGCAAGTCTCAGGATATACGTGACCAGTTGCGTCGGGTCAGTGTCGATAATGTGGAACACATAGAAATTATAGACGGTGCGATGCTGGAAATTCCGGGTCTGTCCGGACAGGTCGCCAATGTCACAACCCGTGGCGGTGACACCAGCGGACGCTTTGAATACCGCAATAACTTCCGGCCCGGCTATACAGAGCCCAGCTGGCTCGCTGGCGAAGTGTCCGCCAGTGGATCGACAACCACAATTGACTGGAATCTTGCTCTTTCTAACGGTTTCAATCGCGGTGGTGCTGTGGGTACCAGTTATTTAACTGACGCAGCGGGAGCCCTGACAGAGTGGCGTGAGAAAGATATTCCTTCTGTCGGTGAATATCCGGCGCTTTCCGGTAATCTCAGGTGGAATAGTCCCGGTGGAGCGGTAGGAAATTTCAATGCTCAATACGAAAGAGCTTACCGTGATTTTTCTAATGATGAAGTGCGGCACCTGATCAACGGTACGGACAGTTTCCGCGATTTCGATGACAAAGACAGGAATTACAACTACGAACTTGGCGCTGATTTTAATTTTGACCTGGGGCTGGGGAGCAGGAAGCTGATCGGTCTTGAACGCTTTGAAAACAATGATTCACGTACAGAATCCTTGCTGAATTTTGCCGATGATACACCGAGTACGGGAAACAGATTTATAACCCGGTCAGAATCCAGAGAACGTATCGCTCGCGCTGAGTATCGCTGGAATGCTTTCGGCGGCAACTGGCAGCTGGATACCGAGCTTGCCTACAATGCACTCAGACAGACTGCGCAACTGTTTAATCTTGATAGTACCGGCGGGTTTGCCGAAGTCCCTTTTCCTGGTGGTTCCGGCGGCGTGACAGAAGATCGTTATGAGATGATTCTGAATCATGGTCGTACATTCGCTAACGGCATGAGTCTCCAGCTTGGTCTGGGAGCGGAAAATTCCAAGCTCTCACAGTCAGGCCAGGGAGGACAGACGCGCAATTTCTGGCGCCCCAAAGGGTCTCTGGCACTGGCCTGGACTCCGCTGGAAGGTCTGGCCCTTTCAATGAATATTGCGCGTACGGTGGGACAGCTTTCTTTCAGTGATTTTCTGGCAGAAGTCTTTCTGGAAAACCGCAATGCCAATGCCGGCAATGCGGCGCTGAAACCGACCATGAGCTGGGAATCGGACTTTGAGATCAACAAGAACCTTGGAGCCTGGGGATCAGCAGGTATCAGGTTCTATGCCAACTGGATAGATGACTACATCGATATTATTCCGTTACCCGGAGGTGGTGAGTCGCCTGGTAATATTGATAGTGCAAGACTCTACGGCATTGAATCTAACAGTACCTTTAATCTGGATACCCTGGGGTGGGCAGGCGCAAGGCTGGATATTGGTTTCACGCTTGAAGACAGTTCAGTCAACGATCCGCTAACAGGTGAAAAGCGTGCTTTCAGCAATCTCAGAGACAGAAAAGCCGAGCTTGCTCTGAGGCATGATCTTGTCGGAAGTGACTGGGCCTGGGGAGCGGAGCTGGAATATTTTCATGCGGTGCCCTCTTATCGCCTGTCTGAAGTAAATCTACAGTACGAAGGCCCGATCTATACACTTGGCTTTATAGAACACAAGGACGTGTTTGGCATGACCGTCAGGTTTCAGGTATTCAATTTGACGGACGGCCGGGCCATTCTGGATAGAACTGTTTATGCGGGGCCACGTGATAACTCGCCCTTACTTTTCAGGGAGAATCAAAAATTAAAAGTGGGACCTATCTACAGTCTGCAGATAAGCGGAACCTTTTAGATAATCTGGCATGAAAGCAAAACCAGCTATCGGGATTCAATCATCCTGTTTATGTATATTTGCTTGTTTATCTGTCTGAAGTCGGTGACAAGAGAAGGTATGAAATTAAGCCAATGACCTGCTCCTGTATATCTATATAACCATGAATCCGGCATGTTCAGACTGAGACACTGCCGGCAACTAGGAGTCCTTGCTTTTCCTGAAGACATCCAGCAGATCCATGGGCAGCGGGAACACAATGGTGTTCTTGCCTTCTCCGGTGATCTGGTTCATGGACTGCAGATAGCGCAGCTGAATGGCCTGCGGTGCTGTCTGCAGGGCTTTGGCAGCCTCAACCAGTTTCTCAGACGCTTCCAGTTCGCCCTGGGCATGAATGACCTTGGCGCGACGTTCACGTTCCGCCTCGGCCTGTCGGGCAATAGCGCGGATCATGCTTTCATTCAGGTCCACATGTTTTATTTCGACATTGCTGACCTTGATGCCCCAGGAATCCGTCTGCTTGTCGAGAATTTTCTGGATGTCCATGTTGAGGGAATCGCGACTGGATAACATCTCATCCAGTTC
>CAZKJY010000280.1:0-3223 GCA_964553165.1 uncultured Enterobacteriaceae bacterium | reverse complement strand
AGCCAGAATGGCTGAAGCTCCCTTGCCGGACTTTTCCTGTAATCAGGCACCGATCCGTGAGGTGACGGAAGTGACCGGACCGCGTATCTATCAATGGCGGGACGAACAGGGCCGGCTGCATTTTGGCGATACGCCGCCACCCAACCTGCAGAGTACGGAATTCAATTCCCGTCAGGGAGCTACCCCAAATTATTTTCAGCTAGCCGTTGAATTCAGGGGCGGCAATGCCCTGCCATACTTTCGCGGGCACATAGAATCTCAGGCCAACAGCATGTATGAAATCCTGGCAGATCTGCTGGGTGAAGGCAGACTCAAACAGGTCGAACTGAACGTCATCATCTTTGGTGATAATGCCTCCTACCGGGATTATGCAGCATCAGTGGGGGGCATGGCTCTGGCCAATGCCGGCGGGTTCTACAGTAACGAATCAAATGAGGCGGTTACCTTCCTGTACGAGGATCAGGAACAGACACTTGCTGTCAGTCGGCATGAAGCTGCTCATGTAATCCTGAATGGTCTGCTTGCCACCGGCCCGCTCTGGCTGCATGAGGGCTTGGCAGAATATTTTGAGCTACTGAGTATTGAGCAGCAGGTCAGTCAGATTTCACCCAACGATGAATGGTTAAGCCTGGCCAGGATGGCCGTCGATTCTGCCTATTTCAGTGATATCGCAATTTTTCTTGATGCCAGTCCTGAGCAATGGCGCAGTGGTCAGGAAGCAATGAATTATGCACTGGGCTGGAGTCTGGTCTATTTCATGCTGGACAATAATACTGCACGACAGGCCTTCACCACACTCCTGCAACAAACGGCAGATGCCTATTGCACAGAAATCAGCAGTTCAGCGCAGCTTGCCGCTTCCTACCCGGGCGGACTGAATGCCATGCAGACTGATTTTGTAAACTGGCTGATGAGCGAGACCCCCAAACGCAATCACTATTACTGAGAGCTGGCAAAAGAAAACCAGGCTTCTGACTGCAAAACAGAAACCTGGAAAGGGGGGATGCCTGAAGCAGTTGTCAGCACCAATCACCAATAAAACGAAGTCTGAGCTGCCTGATCACGGCTAATGGCAAGCAGTTGCTACACGCTGCACACTTTATCCGTGCAAGGTAACGGGAGGATTAAAGCCTGTTAAAAATCCGGTTAATCCTGAAAAATAATGCCATCGGGTCAACCTTTCATCGCCTGCTGCGTTATAGCTAACAAAGCCAATTGATTTTTTGAGCAGAGTTCTGCATCAGAGAGACGGAGTAAAGATGATGAAAAAAACACTCATGATAGCCAGTTCCTTGTTGTTCGCAGCCAGCAGCCTTGGTGTGACCCTGGTCAGGGCGCAGGAAGATGATGCAGCCGGTGAGCGACGCGCCCAGTTTGAGGAACGCCGCCAGGAGCGCATGGCCCAGATTCAGGAACGCCGTGAGGAACGCTGGCAGGCATTTGCTGAAGAAAACCCGGCACTGGCCGCTGAAGTTGAAGCGTTGCGGGAAGAGCGCCGGGCTGAACAGGAAGCACGACGTGCCGAATTTGCGGAAAAATATCCCAATATCGCGGCAGCGATGGCAGAGGGTCAGCGCATTCCAGGCCTAAACCAGTTGCCCGGTGAAGGCTTTCGTGGCGAACGCCTGCGCAGAGATCGGCAGCCTGAGCGTCCGGCTCATGCACCCCGAGGAGGCTTTCGCGGACCAGGGCGATAATGAGCATGCAAAGTCTTCTGCAGTGTAATGGTTATGACAGGTTATTTTCCCTGGGATATGATGAAAGCAGTAAGGTCATCTCACCAGGGAGTGCGACACTGGATAATTCTCAGGCGCTGGGAAAATTTCTGTCAGGCATGGAACGCCGGGCCTTTCGCCGCGCCCATATTGCCACGGCGAATCGGGAAGACGCTCTGGATATTGTGCAGGACACCATGGTAGCGCTGGTCAGCAAGTATGCTCAAAAAGATCCGGCGGAATGGGAGTTACTCTTTCACCGGATTCTGAGCCGACGCATTATTGACTGGCACCGGCACAGCAAAATCCGGCAGAAGCTGGGCTTCCTGTTTTCGACTGAGCAGGACATTGAGGAATTGCCGGAACTGGAAGATTCGCATGCGCTGGATCCGGCACAGCATGTGCAGATTGGGCAGAGCATGCAGATACTGGATGCCCTGTTGCAGGAATTGCCATTGAAGCAGCAGCAGGTTTTTCTCCTGCGCGCCTGGGAAGGGCTGAACGAAAAGGAAACCGCCAGGGCCATGGCCTGTTCCGTAGGCACGGTGAAAACACATTATTCACGAGCGCGTAATTATTTGAAGGACAGATTGCAGGAAAATTAGCGATGCAGAATCAGGGTTCAGACCAGAAAATAATTCAGGATATCAGGCGTGAGCTTGACCGCAGTTGCGAACAACTGGATGCAGCAACTCTATCCCGACTTAACCGCATCCGCCATGAGGCCATTGAGACTTCTCAAACCGGCTTCCATCAGTGGCGGGTGTTTGCCGGTTCTGCTTTTGTTGCCTGTGTGTTGGTGCTGCTAGTGACTTTCTACTTTGATACTGACAACGGATTGACCAGCGATGAACTGGCACTGACAGAGCTGGAAGCGATGGAAATCCTCAGTGCCGAAGAAAGTCTGGAATTTTACGAGGACATTGAATTTTACCAGTGGCTGAGCATGAATGAAGACCTCTAGCTATCTAATCATCAGTCTGTTTCTGTTGCTTGCGGGCTCCCTGCAGGCACAGCCTCCTGTCGAGCAGGATACAGCGCCGGCTTCTGGTGTTGAGACACTGGATGCCGAACAGCGCCGTCTGCTGGAAGAAAGTGAACAGGCCTGGCAGGAATTATCACCAGCACAGCAGGAACGGGTAATCCGCAATGTTCGCCGCTGGCAGAGCATGACACCAGAGCAGCGAGAACGCGCCAGGGAACGAGGCCGGGAATTTTTACGCCACGATGACGAGCGCCGACAGCATATCCGTAATAACTTTGAGAATTTCAGAAATCTGCCGGAATCTGAGCGGCGGGCAATCAGAGACAGCTTTCGGCGATTTCAGAACCTTCCGGAAGCACGACGGCGTGAATTGATGGAAGAGTTTCAGCGTCGCGGACCGCAGGACAGGCCGCCGAGGCCTCCCCGTGAACGCGGTGAGGGTTCTGCTGACGATCAACAGGAGTCAGACGAATAAAAAGTTTAAATCGGTGTTGCGCTTTTAAAGTAAAGTCATAGAATAATG
>CAZKJY010000279.1:0-3226 GCA_964553165.1 uncultured Enterobacteriaceae bacterium | reverse complement strand
AATTTTCTGCGCCAGTTGCGGCTGCATCATGCTGTCGGTCTGCTTGGCAAGCAGAGCGTCGATATCTATGCCGTCGATCAGATCAATAGGGTCCAGTATATTGCCCTTGGACTTTGACATTTTCTGGCCTTCACTGTCGCGGATCAGCCCGGTGATATAGACCTTGCGGAAAGGAATCTGGCCGGTGAATTTCAGCGTCATCATGATCATGCGCGCGACCCAGAAGAAAAGAATGTCGAAACCGGTGACCAGTACATCGGTGGGGTGAAAGGTCTTCAGTTCTTTTGTGTCTTCCGGCCATCCCAGGGTGGAGAAAGTCCACAGGGCCGAGGAAAACCAGGTGTCCAGCACGTCCTGGTCCTGTTGCAATTCAATGGTCTCGGCCAGTTTGTATTTTTGCCGGACACTGGCTTCATCATGACCGACATAGATATTGCCGTCTGGGTCATACCAGGCCGGAATGCGATGCCCCCACCAGAGTTGTCGGCTGATACACCAGTCCTGTATGTCACGCATCCAGGCAAAATAGGTGTTTTCCCAGTTTTTCGGCACGAACTCGATATCACCGTTTTCAACCGCAGCGATGGCCGGTTTTGCCAATTCTTCAATGGCAACGTACCACTGATTGGTCAGGTAAGGTTCAATGACAACACCACTACGGTCGCCACGTGGCACTTTTAATTTATGCGGTTCGATCTTTTCCAGTAAGCCTGCTGCTTCCATGTCCCTGACGATCTGTTTGCGCGCCTCGAATCGGTCCATACTCCGATAGGCGGCCGGGCCGTTGTCATTGATCGCGGCATCATCAGTCAGAATATTGATCATCGGCAGCCCATGCCGTTTGCCGACTTCATAGTCGTTGTAGTCATGCGCCGGGGTGATTTTGACACAGCCGGTGCCGAATTCAGGGTCGACATAATCATCGGCAATAATGGGAATCCGTCGGTCACACAGGGGCAGTTCTACCTGTTTGCCAATCAGGGTTTTGAAACGTTCATCCTCGGGGTTTACCGCCAGAGCCGTATCGCCCAGCATAGTCTCAGGACGGGTGGTGGCAATACAGACATATTGTTTGCCATCGGTTGTCTGGGCACCATCGGCCAGCGGATACCGGAAATACCAGAAAGAACCATTTTCTTCCTCATTGATGACTTCCAGATCGGAGATGGCGGTATGTAGTTTCGGATCCCAGTTGACCAGACGATTGCCGCGATAGATCAGGCCCTCGTCATAGAGTCGGATAAACACTTCGGCGACGGCTCTGGACAGGCCATCGTCCATGGTGAAGCGTTCACGATCCCAGTCAACGGATACACCGAGACGGCGCATCTGACGGGTGATAGTAGAACCACTATGCTCTTTCCATTCCCAGACCTTGTCGACAAACCTGTCCCGGCCCAGATCATGTTTACTCTGGCCCTGAGCCTGCAGTTGACGCTCCACCACCATCTGCGTCGCGATGCCGGCATGGTCAGTACCCACCTGCCAGAGGGTATTTTTACCCAGCATGCGTTGATAGCGGATCATGGCGTCCATGATGGACTGCTGAAAACCATGCCCCATGTGCAGGGATCCAGTCACATTGGGTGGCGGAATCATGATGCAGTAGGCTTCACCCTCACCGGATGGATGAAAATAGCCGTTTTGTTCCCAGGTCTTGTACCAGGTGCTCTCGATTTGCTGGGGTTGGTATGTCTTGTCCATTTACTTTGTGCTGCCGGAAAAGCCGCACATTATAGCGGGTTGCCCCGGGGACCCCAAGTCATCATCGTGGTTTAACCGAAGCTGAACCCTGCCCAAATAATGGGGTGATATCCTATTCAATCCTTTTGATTTGTCCGAAGGGAGGGTTATATACTTTCGACTAGTCAAAAACCGGAAAACATAACAAGAACTGAGGAGTGTGCAGGCCCATGCAGTATTACTATAAGACCATGAAATTTATAGGCTTAAGCCTTACATTGTTTGCTTTCGCTGGATTTTTGCAGACGCAGGCTTTTGCGCAGTCTGATGCCGAAATTATTGGTACCGTCCGGGTCTGCCAGCAGGTTCCGGAAGAGGATGCACGACTGGCCTGTTATGACCGGATTTTGCCGCCTACTAATGGCAATGCTGCGGTTTCCCGCCAGGAACCGGCCCAGCGAGCGAATACATCTGCGGCCTCCTCGAGACCTGCCACACCTGCCAACCCGCCCCAGACAGCCTCTTCTGTCCCTGAAGGGCGCGGCAGTGTTGTACCATTTTTTAACCAGTCCGATGCCGTCATGACCCAGATTGTTGAAGTTGAACAATTAAGCCTGACCAATGCCCGGGTTACTGCGGCAGACGGAACGGTATTTGTCCAGTCCAATGCAACGACTGTTACACGCTGGCCAGATACTCCCTTTGAAGTGGAAGTACAAAGAGGTGCCTTTGGTACCATTTACCTGTGGCTGGAAGACAGCCGTCAGCGTGTCCGGGTTGCTGTAGAATAATCCCGTCTTCTGCGTTAACACCGCCACCACGATAAATCTGTTCAGAGAGCTGGCATCTTAACCATGCCAGGCTGGTGACATTCGTGGTGGTGCTTCAGGATCAACGGCCCTGTCCTTGGGATGTCAGGGGATTCTGTTTTCAGCGAGAAAATCGAGAAAACAGCGTCCCCTCAGGGACAGTGTTCCAGGATCCGGGTAAATGGCGTTCAATGGCAGGCTGGGAACGATATGATCGGGAAGAATGCTGATCATCTCACCGGTTTTGAGAAACGGGAGCGCCAGCCAGCCGGGTAAAATGGCGATACCCAGATTCTCAAGCACCGCGGCCTGCAGCATATCGGCATCATCCACCCGCAATGCGCATTCGACATCAATGACATGGCGACCATATTCACTTTCAAATACCCAGTTGGTGGTATGACCGAAACGGGAATACCCCAGACATTGATGCTCAGTCAGCTGTGCCGGATCAAGCGGGACAGGGTGCTTTTCAAGATAACGCGGACTGGCGACAGCGAAGCGACTGATCCGTCCAAGTGCCCGTACGCGTAAGTTGCTGTCTTTTAATTCGCCGATTCTTAAGGCCAGTTCGGCACCTTCTTCCAGGATATTAACCTGTCTTTCGGACATTTTAAGGTCCAGGGAAATTGCCGGATACCTGCGCAGAAATTCCGCGATGATGGGCATCAGCACATGGCGACCAAGCGAAGAGGGCGCAGCTATTGTCAGAGTGCCTGCCGGTTCTGGCAGCG
>CAZKJY010000278.1:0-3249 GCA_964553165.1 uncultured Enterobacteriaceae bacterium | reverse complement strand
CGGCGATCAAACAGCCCTGAAGGCAAGCGCCGTTCTGTTGCCTGTGACCAGCGTGGGTGACTGACTTCCGGATTAACATTGGAGTAGAAGCCATACTCATTTGCCTGAATATCATTCCAGGTCGTTGCCGGCATGTCGCGACGAAAATTGATCCGCACAATCGACTTGATACATTTAATGCCATATTTCCAGGGCACGACCAGTCTGAACGGCGCGCCATTCTGGGCAGGCAGAATATCGTTATAAACGCCAACTGCCATGATGGTCAGGGGATGCATGGCCTCATCCATACGCAGCCCTTCCTGGTACGGCCAGTCTATGAGGGCAAAGCGGGAGTTCTGTTCCGGAAACTGTGCCGGATCCACCAGCGTCTGAAACTCTACAAAATTGGCATTGCCAGTTGGCTCAAACTGATTGATGAGTTCAGACAGGGAAAAGCCAATCCAGGGAATCACCATCGACCAGGCTTCCACACAGCGGTGCCGGTAAACGCGTTCTTCAAAGGTAATGCCTCGCAAGAGGTCTTCCAGGTTATAGGTCCCTGGTTTGTTCACTTCACCAACAACTTCCAGTGTCCAGGGTTCGACCTGAAAGTTTCTCGCATAGGCCGACGGATCGCCTTTGGCGGTCCCAAACTCATAGAAATTATTATAGGTGGTGACATCCGTGTAAGGCGTTAAAGCCTCATCGGTATTATAGGGACCATCTGCCGGTGCTGGCCTGCTCATGGCGACCTGCTGTGTCAACCATTGTGGTTTGCTGGCAAGATTCAGCTGGGCTGCTGTGCGTGGTTGACTGCCGTCCTGCGCCATCGCAGACGGTGACATCAGCCCGCTTCCCGCAAGCCCGGCTCCCATAGCGATATTCATGCTGCCTTTCAGGAAATCGCGGCGGTTCCGATAGGCCGTTTCCGAAGTGATTTCTGATGAAGGTATTGGCTTTTTGGTCTTGATTATCATAAGCAAACCTCTGTGCTGTATTGCTTTCTTAAGTCCCGGTTTTATCAGCTTTACTGGCTCAACTCAAATCGCCCACCGGTTTCCTCTTTTCCTGCTTAGAGTCCAGGCCTACTGAAAAGTTACATGCGCAGCCTGCTTTGCCCATTATTTCCTTATTCAGTTTATTTTCCGCCCTGACCGTCAGCTCCAGCCTGTCGTTTTTTTCGGTAATTGTAAAATTTTGCAGCCGGGCCCGAGGCGGCATAGAGCACAGCCATAACAAACAGTACCACCGGCGGATCCCAGGAAATAATCACGAACAGCAGGATGACCATCAATATGACAAAAAAGGGCACCCGGTTTTTAAAGTCCATGTCCTTGAAACTGTAATAGTGCACATTCAGCACCATGAACAGCCCAGCCAGCATCGTCACTGCTGCTGCAATAAGTGCCACAAAGGTATTCACCTCAATGGCGTATTCATCGGCCGCCCAGACCATAAAGACCACCAGCCCGGCGGCAGAAGGACTGGCCAGGCCCACAAAGATACGCTTATTGACCGTCCCCAGTTGCAGATTGAAGCGCGCCAGACGCAGCGCAGCGCAGGCAACATAGAAAAAAGCGGCCGTCCAGCCCAGTGGGCCGAGTTGCGACAGGGCCCAACTGAAACAGATCAGGGCCGGTGCCACCCCAAAAGCCAGCATGTCCGAGAGCGAATCATATTCGGCGCCAAAAGCGCTCTGAGTATTGGTTAACCGGGCGACGCGTCCATCCAGCCCATCCAGAATCATCGCCGCCACGATGGCCAGACAGGCATTGTGAAACTGGCCATTCATGGCAGAGATTACCGCAAAGAAACCTGCGAACAGCGCCCCGGTGGTCAGCAGGTTGGGCAACAGGAAAATACCCCGTCGCCTGACCTTACGGCCATCCTCCGAGACTTCCTCCTCGTGATCGTCAATCAGCAAAAGCGATTCAGGTTCCGAGGTTTCGGCTTCAATCAGGTCATGTTCTCTATTCATGGCGCTATTCTATGCTTCTACGCGGACTTATTCAGCCATTTCTCCAAGAACATTTACCCCCGGGGCTTTTTTCTTTATGATTGCCCCCCTGAATTTTAAGCCCCTTTTGACGACATAACGGAATCCAAACAATGAATTACTTCAACAGCTTACCTTTACGTTTGCAGCTTGAGCAGCTGGGCCAGTGCCGCTTCATGGACAAATCCGAGTTCAGTGACGGGGTCAACAAACTCAAGGGCAAAAAAGTCGTCATTCTGGGCTGTGGCGCTCAGGGTCTTAATCAGGGCCTGAACATGCGCGACAGCGGACTGGATATCAGCTATGCCCTTCGTGAAGAAGCTATCAAGGCAAAGCGCCAGTCCTGGGTGAATGCTACCGATAACGCTTTCAAAGTCGGCACCTTCGAAGAGCTGATACCGGATGCAGATCTGGTCCTGAACCTGACACCGGACAAGCAGCATACCGGCGTCATTGAAAAAGTCATGCCACTGATGAAAAAGGGTGCCTGTCTGGCCTATTCCCACGGTTTCAACATTGTCGAAGAAGGCATGCAGATTCGTGATGATCTGACCGTAATCATGGTGGCGCCCAAATGTCCAGGCACCGAGGTACGAGAAGAATACAAACGTGGCTTTGGCGTGCCGACCCTGATTGCCGTGCACCGTGAAAATGACCCCAACGGCGATGGCATGGAAATCGCCAAGGCCTACGCGGCTGCCACCGGTGGCGACCGTGCCGGCGTACTGGAGTCTTCCTTTATCGCCGAAGTGAAATCCGACCTGATGGGTGAGCAGACCATACTCTGCGGAATGCTGCAGACAGGTTCCGTACTCTGTTATGACCGCATGATTGAGAAAGGCATCGATGCTGCCTATGCTTCCAAGCTGGTACAGTATGGCTGGGAAACCGTGGCCGAAGGCCTGAAACAGGGCGGTATCACCAACATGATGGATCGCCTCTCCAATCCGGCCAAGATCAGGGCCTTCCAGTTAAGTGAAGAACTGAAAGCCATCATGGCTCCCCTGTTCCAGAAGCACATGGACGACATCATGGACGGCACCTTTTCCAGCACCATGATGCAGGACTGGGCCAATGACGATGCCAATCTATTAAAGTGGCGTGAAGAAACCGGCGAAACCGCATTTGAAAAGTCCAGCACCGATGGCGCGCCGGATATTACCGAACAGGAATATTACGATCACGGCATATTGATGGTTGCCATGATCAAGGCTGGCGTCGAACTCTGTTTCGAAACCCTGACCTCTGCCGGCGTGATCGCAGAATCTGCC
>CAZKJY010000277.1:0-3276 GCA_964553165.1 uncultured Enterobacteriaceae bacterium | reverse complement strand
GTTTTGTTCGGATTCCAGTCCCAGATACTGGGCGGAGGCACCGGTGGCGATAATCAGGGCATCGCAGCTGTACTCCCCGACGCTGCCGGTGAGACGAAACGGCCGTTGCTGTAAATCTGCCTTTTCGATATGATCAAAAATTATATTAGTTTCAAAGCGTTCTGCATGATTCTTCATCCTTTCCATTAAGTCAGGACCCTGTAGACCTTCGACATCACCTGGCCAGTTATCGACATCGGTCGTCGTGGTTAGCTGGCCGCCCTGTTGCATGCCGGTAATGACCACGGGGTTCAGGTTGGCACGGGCTGCATACACAGCGGCGGTATAGCCGGCTGGCCCGGAGCCCAGAATAATGAGTCGGTGATGCTGTACGTCACTCATAGGAAAAGCGTTCCGTCTTTGGTATAAAAATGAAGGCTGAATAGTAGCAGAAATAGCCGGGGGGTTAAGCGCTTTTCCAATTAAATTTCCTGACTGTATCCCTTATATAGATAATTTATTATCATTGGCCCCCTAGATATGCCATTTTAAGACTTAAGCAGGCAAACTCTTGGCAAATGTAAAAACTCGACTCAACCATGCTTCGTCGGCGTCACCTGACAGGCAGGCCCAGCACCTGCTGCTGAAGGAAGGCCTGTTGCTGGTTATGCTGGCACTGGCGCTCTATTTGCTGCTTGCCCTGGCGACCTATTCACCGCTGGATCCCGGATGGTCGCGTACAGCCAGTTCCGACAATATAGCCAATGCGGTGGGGGCCAGCGGTGCCTGGATAGCGGATGTGCTGCTGATTTTGCTGGGCTATCTGGCCTATCTTCTGCCGCTGATGCTGGCCTACCGGGCCTTTATCCTGTTTCGGGAACGCAAAAAGGCGGAAGATTTCGAATGGTCCATGTTTGCCCTGCGCAGTACTGGCTTCATTCTGATGCTGATTGGCGCTACCGCGCTGGCCAGCATGCATTTTCTCAGTGCCCTGCCGGAATCAGCTGGGGGCATCCTCGGCAGGGCCATTGCCTTGCTGGCTTTGCCGGTGCTGGACATGATCGGGGCCTCACTGGTTTTTCTGACGCTGCTTTGTGTCGGTATCACCCTGGCGACAGGGCTGTCCTGGATCGACGTGGTCGATACGACCGGCAAGTTCTGTCTCGGCATCTGGCAAAAAGGCAAGCAGTCCTACCAGAAATGGCAGGAAGAAAGCCGGGAAAAAATGCAGACCCGTAAAGCGGTTTCCCAGCGCAAGCAAGCACTGGATACCTTCAAGGAGAAGGAAAAAAACCGCAAGCCCATCAAGATCGCTCCCGTCCAGAAAAAGGCGGTTGAACCCAGTTTCCGGGTACAGAAAGAAAAGCAGGGCAAGCTGTTCAGTGCCGGAGATGTCGGAGAGTTGCCGCCAATCTCCCTGCTGGATGAATGGGTTGAAAGCCTGAATACGGGTTATTCCTCCGACGCTCTGGAGGCCATGTCCAAGCTGCTTGAAATCAAGCTTAAGGATTTCGGTATTGATATCACGGTGGAAGCCATAAACCCTGGCCCGGTGATTACCCGTTTTGAGGTGCAGCCAGCCCCCGGGGTCAAAGTCAGCCGCATCTCCGGTCTAGTCAAGGATCTCGCCAGATCGCTGGCGGTCAGTTCGGTGCGTATTGTTGAAGTCATTCCCGGCAAGACCGTCATTGGTATTGAAATTCCCAACGAGCGCAAGGAGCTTATCCAGCTCGGTCAGGTGCTGTCTGCCCCGGAATTTGATGAGGCCAAATCCCCGATCAGCCTGGCACTCGGCCATGATATCGGCGGGAATCCTGTGGTCGTTGATCTGGCCAAGATGCCGCATCTGCTGGTTGCCGGTACGACCGGCTCCGGCAAGTCGGTGGGGATCAATGCCATGATTCTCAGTATCCTCTTCAAATCCAGTCCGAAACAGGTTCGGATGATCATGATTGACCCGAAAATGCTGGAGCTGTCAGTTTACGACGGGATTCCACATTTGCTGACGCCGGTGATTACGGACATGAAGGATGCCGCGAACGGCCTGCGCTGGTGCGTGGCCGAAATGGAGCGGCGTTACCGCTTAATGTCTGCGCTGGGCGTCAGAAATCTGGCAGGGTTTAACAAGAAAGTCGTGGATGCTGCCAAAGCCGGCAATCCGATTCCCGATCCGCTCTGGAAAGCCGACCCCATGCTGGATCTGGACGCACAAAGTCCGGAGGAACTGGAAGAGCTGCCGGTCATCGTGGTGGTGGTTGATGAGCTGGCTGACATGATGATGGTGGTGGGCAAAAAAGTCGAGGAACTGATCGCCCGCATTGCCCAGAAAGCCCGTGCAGCGGGCATTCATCTTATCCTGGCAACACAGCGGCCCTCCGTGGATGTGCTGACGGGCCTGATCAAGGCCAACATTCCTACCCGTATCTCCTTTATGGTGCAGTCAAAGGTAGACTCCCGCACCATTCTTGGTGAGGGTGGGGCAGAACAGCTGCTGGGGCATGGTGACATGCTGTTTCTGCCACCCGGCGGCGGCGTGGCTCAACGAGTCCATGGTGCCTTTGTTGATGATGATGAGGTGCATCGTGTTGTCGCAGACTGGAAAGCCCGCGGGGAACCCCATTACATTGAAAGCATTACCACTGAAAGCAGTTCGGAATCCCTGTCCGGCTATGGAGGAGGCGACGATGAAGGCAGTGAGGAAGATGACGTGCTCTATGATGAAGCCGTGCGCTTTGTCACGGAATCCCGAAAGGCATCCATTTCGGCAGTACAGCGCAAATTAAGAATTGGCTATAACCGGGCAGCCAGGATGATTGAAGCCATGGAAATGGCCGGTGTCGTGTCTGAAATGAATGCCAACGGCAGCCGCGAAGTGATCGCTCCTCCGCCACCAGAAGTTTAAATATAATGTTAATAAACAATAAGATAAAATATTTTATTAAAGTAAAATATTATATATTGTTCAATCTCTGTGCTGTCCTCTCAGGACCCGTTCTTGCCCAGCAGACGGCACTGCAGGAGCTGATGGCAATTCTTGGCGAAACCAGCACGCTGCAGGCCGATGTCGAACAGTTGATCATGGCACAGGATGGACGAGAAATTCAGGCGCTTCAGGCCAGCCTGGTGATGGAAAAACCTGATCGTCTGTATTGGCATGTGAATGATCCCTATGAAGAACTCATGCTCAGTGATGGCGAAACCCTCTGGTACTACGAACCCGATCTCGAGCAGGTCAGTATCCGGGATTTCCCCACAGCGGTGGAAGACAATCCCATCCTGCTGCTGAACGATGATTTA
>CAZKJY010000276.1:0-3308 GCA_964553165.1 uncultured Enterobacteriaceae bacterium | reverse complement strand
CTGGCGACTAATACCTGATCCACCATCGGGGCATACCGCGCAAACATTTCCGTATCGTCGGGGCTGATAAAACTTCTTTTATGAGGCGGTTTGCCGTTGTACTCAATCACCATGAGCCGACCATCAGACGTCTCACGGACAACGGTCTGCGCATGGGCCAGTAATGGCGCAGCAAGCAATGTTGGTAGCAGCATCATCAGTAGGGATTTCTTTTTCATGATATTAACCTCAATTTGCGAACCAGTTTGGTGCATCTTGCCCTCGGATGGTGCGTAAATTCCATGCTGTTTGTTATAGGCTTTCCCTATCATCCCGGATTTACTGCCTTTCCCGGGTTTGGCACTGATTTTGCTCCTTCCCTATAAACTTGGGAATGGAGAGTTCAGTGCGCTTTCAACGCTTACGTCAATTATCAATAGCCTGTGTCCTGCTGCTTGCTTCAGCACCACCGCTTCTGGCTGAGGAGAGCGCAATCGTTATCCAGGCAGCTGCAAGCGGCGCATTATATGTTCCGGCTGTGCTGGACGACCAGGTTGAAGCTGAGATGTTGATTGATACTGGCTCAAGTTATGTGGCACTGAGCGCTGACACCTTCGACAGAATCTCTGAAAAGACACAGTCTAATTTTAGTCGCTATATCTATGCTGCGATGGCGAATGGAAAAGTGGAACGCGTGTCATTATTCATCCTGGACAGTTTGCAGCTATCCTCAACCTGTATCTTAAAAAATGTTGAGGTAGCCTTACTGCCTGATGCTGACAAAGATATCCTCGGACTGAATGCCTTGTCCCTGTTGCAGCCATTTACCATAAGTCTCGCCCCCGCTACATTGAGCACCCAGAGCTGCTCGACCTAGACAGATAACACAACAAAATTGATTCTGCTTCATTTCCGCGGGCTGCAGGGCAAAACCAGCCCGTGCATAGAAACAATTCAAGAATTCACAGACAAATAACAAATGGGCGTTGCGAGCGAGGTTAAGGCGAGCGTCTGAACGTCATGAACGCAGTGATTTCGTGACCAAGTACGGATTTCATGATGAAACCAACTTTGTAGAAAGTGACCGACTGGAATACGTGCTTTAAGTCAGAAATCGCAAGCGCAATAGCTTAGCACCAGAAGCACCAATGGTAAGCCGGCGGCCTGAAGAAGGTGATAAGTCTCCCCGCCGTAATCACCCCCATCCAGCACAGCAAGGACAGCGCTGCAAATACTTTCGTATTAACTGCCAGGTCCTGCCCTGCCCCTGTTGCTTTAACCTGGTGAAATCCGAAGCGGTAAAACAGCAGCATGTTGATACCTGCTCCGGCCATGAACAGCATCTTGGTCTGGAAGGCCGGGTTGTACAGATACTGATCGGGCGCCGTAGTAAAAAACATAATGCCGGTTATCACATTAAGCAGATAGCCAGCCACGCCGAAGGGAATAAATCGATGCATTGCAATGAGCGGAATCTGACGCACAAACCCCAGCATCCGCAAATCAAACAGACCGATGGTTCCAATAATTAGGCCGAGTCCGAAAAAATGCAGGGACTCTATAATGGGCCAGCCCCATCTGCTGGACATGATACTGTAGATGCCACTGTGCTGGGAAAAACTTAACAGCGCTTCTTCCATTTCAAAACCCCAGCTCAATACTTAACAATACTTTATAGGTGTAGGCGAGAAGGCGACCCAGCGTGATCACGAGCACCCAGAGCAGGATTGCCAGTATTGCGAGCAACTTAAGCTTTCTGCTGAATTCGCCCCCCTCTGTCATCAACGCCTGCTTCGCAATGACTGATGCCAGAACAAGGCCACAGGCGACAAGGAGCATCTTCAGATAAAAAACCGGATTGGTTAACCCTTTGGCAGGATAGGCCGCCAGCAGTAAAAGACCAGAAAAAAGAGCGACAAAAAAGCTGCCCCACATAAGGGGATAAAAGCGGTATAGAAGAACGGGAGAAATCTTGTTACCAACGCCAAGGATGCGTAAGGCCATGAGAAACTGTACGCCCACCAGAAAAGCCATGCCCAGGGCATGCAGACTCAGACTGAGTGGGAACCCAATATAGGACCCACTGACCCAGATACTGAGAGCACTTTCTTCGATCCACCTGAAAAATGGCAGCATGGCAATCGCCTTATTATTTTTCCTGTTGATTTTCTTTTTGTTTTAAACCCAACTGATAGAGCGCGTTCTTCTTCAACCCGGTAATTTTTGCCGCCAGTGAACTGGCCTGTTTCAGTGGCAATTCCTCCAGCAACACCTGCAGCACTGCTTCCGCTTTCATGCTGACTTCATCCTCTTCGGCGGCAGCTTTTCTGTCAATACCTTCCAGTAAGATAACAAACTCACCCCGCTGTTGATTGCTATCTGCTTGCACCTGTCTATATAAACCAGCCAGGGTATCTGCCAGAAAAGTTTCATGTGTTTTGGTCATTTCGCGCGCAATGACGGCCTGGCGTTCTGCGCTAAAAACCTGCTGCATATCCTCGAGGGTTTCCACAATGCGGTGCGGTGCTTCATAGAAGATCATAGTTCTTTGCTCATCCAGAAAGCCCTGCAGCTTTTTTATTCTCGATGCGGGCTTCGCCGGCAGAAACCCGGCAAAGACAAAAGCATCCGATGGCAATCCAGCACAACACAGTGCTGCCGTCAGGGCCGAAGGGCCAGGCACGGGAGAAACCGTGATACCGGCAGAACGCGCTGCTCGAACCAGCTGGTAACCTGGATCCGAAATCAGGGGGGTACCGGCATCACTGATCAGGGCAACTGACTCACCCTGCTTCAACCGCTGTAACAGATAGTCAATGCGGGCCTCTTCATTGTGCTCATGCAGGGCTGTCAACGGCGTGTCGATGCCAAAATGCTGAAGTAGCTTGCTGCTGTGACGTTTATCTTCCGCAGCAATCAGGTCTACCTTTTTTAATATATCGAGCGCACGGAGCGTGATGTCCTGTAAATTTCCGATCGGAGTGGCAACAACATAAAGACAGGCTGTGGACATGCTTCGCTCTCTTTGTTAACTGCTTTTCAAGGGCAGGTCGGGCATCTTGCCATAGTCTGTGAACCTGATGCTAGCGTGATCACCAGTTTAGGTTATACTGACTTTCATGTCCCTGGCTCGTTTATTTCTTCTGCTATTGCTGTCCATGCTGCTTGTGTCATGCGGCACAACGCCTCCTGCTTCCTTCCCGGTCAGTTCGGAAGAGTTTGAAGAAATGGACCTCGACAATGACGGTGTCAGCAGTCCTGAAGAGGAGCTGATTTTCTCCCTGTTGCGCCAGGCCAATAATTCCAGCTCCCCGGAAGCCGAATTTTTT
>CAZKJY010000275.1:0-3319 GCA_964553165.1 uncultured Enterobacteriaceae bacterium | reverse complement strand
CATTACGCAGCAGATTGACGCGCTTGACCAGATCGCCATCGCCGGATTTCCTGACGACGACCGCGCGCAGACGCATGACCTGACCGTTGCCGGTCTGTTCAAGCAGGAGGCGGGTCAGCAGTCTGCCGATACGGCCAAAGCCATAGAGAACGACATCGGTCGGCTTGTCGATAGGCTTGTAGTCAACACCAATCAGATGCCCGAGTTCTTCTTTGACAAATTTATCGATGTCCGGCTTTGTTTTCTGCTCATCGCATAATTCCATGTATTTGACGGTCAGTTTGCCCAGATCAATCTGGCTGGGGCTCAAATCCAGCTTGCACATGGCCTCCAGTACAGGATGGCTTTCGAATTCGGACAGCTCGTTTCGGGCCACTTCACGGATACGTCGATGGGATTTCATGATGTAGGTGGTTGAGCGGTTATTCAGGGCCCTGCCGTACAGGAAGGTCTGCACCCCTTTTTTGTGCTCCAGCATCCCAATCATGGGAATCATCTGCTGGGCAAGTGCTTCCCTGGCTTTCCAGTCACCAAAATAATCATCTACGCTAGGTCGTACCACGATACCTTCCTGTTCTACCTGTTCATGTTAAGAGTGGGCCCGGAACCGGGAACTACGGTTCCTTGAAATAGACGGCGCGTATTATCCAAGGAACGCCGGGATAAGTCCAACCGTATGCAGGCCCAGAGGATAATTCAGTTGATTTATGACATGATAGCGCCCTTTTGAAAAATGCAGGTATGCCGTGCCCTCTTCAGACCTTATTTCTCCAGCCCTGAACGGACAGATACTGCGTCCCGGCAGCAAACAGATCTGGGGTGGATTACAGGGTTCCAGCAGTGCCCTGTGCATAGCCAACTGCGCCAGACAACACAGTGGCCCCCTGCTGCTGCTGACAGAGAACTCCCGGCAGGCCGAGCGTCTGTATGCCGAACTGGGTTTTTTCTATCCTGGTGAGGAGTGTTTCCTTGAGCTGTTTCCGGACTGGGAGACCCTGCCCTATGACACGTTTTCACCGCACCAGGACATTATCTCCCAACGCCTGCGAATTCTTGCCAGTCTGGCTAACCTGGAAACCGGCATACTGATTGTCTCGGTGAATACGGCCCTGCACCGGCTGGCCCCGCAGGCCTATATCCATAGTTGTAACCTGTCTTTCAGTCTGGGTCAGCGACTGGATCTGTCTGCGCTGACACGCAGCCTGGAAAGTGCTGGTTACCATCGGGTGGAAGCCGTCTATGAACATGGTGAATTTGCGCTACGGGGTTCCATCCTGGATCTCTTTCCGATGGGCTCATCTCTACCCTACCGACTGGAACTGTTTGATGATGAAATAGAAAGTCTGCGAAGCTTTGATCCTGAAACCCAGATTTCGCGTGAGCAGATTGCCGCTGTCAAACTCCTGCCAGGCAAGGAATACCCCTTTGATCAGCAGGCAATAGAACTTTTTCGCAGAAATTTTCGCGAGGCCTTTGCCGTTGATTTGCGCAAGTGTCCGCTCTATGAAGATGTCTCCCAGGGCATCGCGACTGCGGGCATCGAATATTACCTGGATCTCTTTTTCCCGACCCTGAGCCAGCTTTGTGATTATCTGCCAGCCAGTACCCTGGTCATGAGTTACGGCAAGGTCCATGAAGGCGGTGAAAACTTCTGGCGCGAGATCAACAGCCGTTATCAGGAATACGGGGTGGATTCGCAGCGCCCCCTGTTGCCGCCGGAGCAGGTCTTTATTCCCCTGAATGAACTGTTTGCCCGTCTGAAAAACTTTCCGCAGATTCAGCTGCAATCCGGACTGGAAGACGCTCAGCACTGGCAGGCACCCTGTCTTGATTTTCCTGATCTCTCCCTGGAACACAGACACGAGGAACCCTTCGCGGTTTTGCAGCGATTCCTCAGTGAGCATGCTGGCAGCACCCCGGTGCTGTTCTGCACCGACTCGGCCGGGCGGCGGGAAACGCTGCTGGACCTGCTGAAGCGTATTCAGGTTTACCCGGAAGTGATTGAAACATGGCAGGACTTTCTGCAAGGGCAAGCGGACTGTGCCATCTGTGTTTCTCCACTGGAAACAGGATTCTGGCTGGCGGCACCACCGATGATCGTGATCACGGAAAGTCAGCTGTTCGTCCATCATGTCAGCCAGCGTCGACGGCGTGGAAAATTCCATGATGATGCTGACATTATTGTCAAAAGTCTGACAGAGCTCAGACAGGGTGACCCGGTGGTTCACATTGATCATGGTGTTGGACGTTATCGCGGTTTGCAGAATTTTGATATTGAAGGTCAGCAGACCGAGTTCCTGGTGCTGGAATATGCCGATCAGGCAAAACTCTATGTACCGGTTGCTTCCCTGCATCTGATAAATCGTTACAGTGGCGCAGACGCCTCGGTGGCTCCTTTGCACCGTTTGGGTAGCGACCAGTGGCTGAAAGCCCGGCGCAAAGCTGCTGAAAAGGTTGTCGATGTGGCTGCCGAACTGCTGGATATCTATGCCCGTCGGGAAGCCAGAAAAGGCTACAGCTTCAGTTTCCCGGAGCAGGACTATCAGATTTTTGCCAACTCCTTTCCTTTTGAGGAAACCGAGGATCAGGCCAACGCCATTACGGCAGTCATCGACGGCATGCGGTCAGAAAAACCCATGGACCGACTGGTCTGTGGTGACGTTGGCTTTGGCAAAACTGAAGTTGCCATGCGAGCCGCTTTTATTGCAGTGCAGAATCATACCCAGGTCGTGATACTGGTGCCGACTACCCTCCTGGCCCAGCAGCATTATGATAACTTCAAGGATCGATTTGCTGACTGGCCGGTTCGCGTTGCCCTGATGTCGCGTTTCGTCAACAAGGCCAGTCAGGATAAGAATCTGGAGGATATCAAGTCCGGGAAAATCGATATCGTAATTGGCACCCATCGTCTGCTTCAGGCTGGTATCAGCTATAAAAAGCTGGGGCTCCTGATCATTGATGAAGAACACCGTTTCGGGGTCCGGCAGAAGGAAATGTTAAAGGCATTACGCGCTGACGTGGACATCCTCACGCTCACCGTTACCCCCATACCCCGTACTTTGAATATGGCCATGTCTGGCATGCGGGAGTTATCGATTATTGCCAGCCCGCCTGCCCGCCGTCTGGCTATCAAGACCTTTGTCCGGCAATCCAGTTCGCCCCTGATCAAGGAAGCCATTTTGCGTGAATTACTGCGTGGTGGGCAGGTCTTCTTTTTACATAATGAAGTCAAAACCATTGAAAAAGCGGCAGAAGATATCCGGGCGCTGGTGCCGGAAGCCAGAGTGGCTGTTGCGCATGGCCAGTTACGGGAGCGAGA
>CAZKJY010000274.1:0-3332 GCA_964553165.1 uncultured Enterobacteriaceae bacterium | reverse complement strand
ATTTGCAGCAAACCATCTTCGCCGACCATGTGAGCGACACCGACCAGGACAAATTCAGTGTCAGCATCAGCCAGCATGCTCTCTATTTCTGGCATCCAGGCCCTGTTTCTGCGCACCAGCAACTCCTCATATACCTCGGGGGTTTCAGCCTGCATCTGTCCGATGAACAGATCATCCAGGGCAGCAACATCCCCTTCCCGCCAGGGCTCAATCATGCTGTCTATATTGTCTGCGATTGTCTCCAGGTCACGCAGTGAGAGCAGCACGAATTCACTTTCTTCACTTTCGCCCATGCGGGTCAGGAAGGAAATCTGTTCCTGTGCCGTTTCCAGCCCAGCTATTGCTTTACCATCGGCTTTGGCCCGTTGATTGAAAGTCAGATCAACACCCTGCGGCGTAAATCCAAGCTGCTGGAATGCCATGATTTCAAGGGTACTGACCAGCATGCCCGGTTTCATGTTCTGCAGCAGCATCATGGGGATTCCCAGCTGACTGGTGTAATCACTAAGGGCCCTGTAGGCCTCTTCGTTCAACACGGTCTGGAGATTTTGACCATCGGTATACATCAGCTGCTGCAACATCGCCATTTGCGAGGCAATGGAATCCATATCATCCAGATCGATCTCGAAATACAGATTGTCTGCTGCGACATAGGCCTGCTCAAAAGCCGGTGGCAAGGGATAGTCCGAGGCACGCAGCATATGAATGGTACCGCCGAAATAGACTGTGTTACTGCCGTTGCTTACCTGCCAGACAGAAGTCTGGGCAAGGCTGCATTGCCAGAAAATGAAAAGGCTGGCAGTCACCATGCCCCTGATAAGCGTTCTCATTTGCCAGTCTCCCGTAAACCTGAATCAAGCTTGCATTATGGTCTACCTGATCGCAGAAATACAAAGTGACCAGTCCTGATCATGCTTTATCAGGTACAGATTGACATTAATTGCACAAATTTGTCTTAATCTATGCGTACAAATTGCTGTAAGCATGAAATTTACCCAACCCTAAAAAAGAAGAGGACGTTTTGGCATGAAAAAATATTTTATCCTGGTTTTTCTGGTGGTCTTTGGCACACCGGCACTGGCGCAGGTGCCAGTCACCGTGATCCCTGCTGAAGAGCAGGCTGCCTGGCTTGAAACCGGCACAGCTGAAGACCGGGCCGACAAAAGGCTGGTCTACGATTTCTGGCGGAAAGTCCTGGTAGCCAGGGACATGGATGCCGCCATGGAATATATGCATGAAGATTACATTCAGCATAATCCGAACATTCCGACCGGCAGAGCGCCTTTCGTTCAAGTGTTTGGACGGATGGGATCCCGGCCTGAACTGGATCATATCGAAGATCTGGTAGCCATTACCGCTGACGGTGGTTATGTCACCATGGCCTTTCAGCGTGTACTGGACAACCCCAATGTGGAAGGACAAACCTACACGACCACCTGGTTTGACATGTTCCGCGTTGAAAATGGAATGATCGTCGAACACTGGGACTACGGCACCGTAGGACCACGCTAAGCAATCCCCGGTAGAGAGTCACCAAGACTCTTTACCGGGCTTTTACCGCGGATAATGGATAATGAGGGTTTTACATACAGCACCAACTGTTCAGTGCTGGTCGTAAAACCCGCTTCCTTCAAGACCCCCAGTAAGCAAAACTAATCAGACAGTATCGGGCTCAGCCAGCGTCTGGCCTCTTCCAGTGACCAGCCCTTGCGGTCAGCATATTCCTTTAATTGATCTTCATCGATCTTCTGCACGGCAAAGTAACGGCTCTGCGGATGTGAAAAATACAGCCCGCTGACTGACGCCGCCGGAAACATGGCATAGGATTCAGTAAGTTTAATGCCTGCATGCTGTTCTGCCTGCAGCAAATCAAACAGCGCCCCTTTTTCCGTGTGATCCGGACAGGCCGGGTAACCCGCTGCCGGTCGAATACCCTGATACTGCTCGCCTATTAATTCCTCGTTGCTTAATTTTTCGTCGCTGGCATAGCCCCAGAACTCCTTGCGCACTCTTTCGTGCAGCGTCTCGGCAAAGGCCTCGGCAAAACGGTCTGCCAGTGCCAGCAGCATGATGGCCCGGTAGTCATCGTTTTCCTTTTTGTATTTTGCCGCCAGTTCCTCGACTTCCTGCCCCGCGGTGACAGCAAACCCGCCAATCCAGTCATTTTTGCCTGACGCCAAAGGCGCAATGAAGTCCGCCAGCGCATAGTTTGGTTTGTTCTCGCGGCGTTGTTCCAGTTGCTGTCGCAGCGAATGCAGAACGGTTTGGACATGCTGGCGCGCATCATCGGCATACAGTTCAATATCATCGCCCACCGCATTGGCAGGCCAGAAACCGACCACGCCTTTGGGGGTCAGCAGTTTCTGCTCAACAATGTCTCTCAGCATGGCCTGGGCATCGGCATATAGACTGCGTGCGCTTTCGCCCACGATTTCATCATCGAGAATTTTCGGAAACTTACCCGCCAGATCCCAGCTCATGAAAAACGGCGACCAGTCAAAGTGATCAATCAGAGTCTGCAGATCATAATCATCAAAGACCTTGATACCGGTAAAAGCAGGTTCCGGCGGACTGTAATTTTCCCAGTCCAACAGCGGTTTATTGGCCCGTGCCTGCTCCAGCGTGAGAAGTGTGCGTGATTTTTCATTACGCAGGCGGCGTTCACGCAGGCCTGCATATTCCTCGCGGATTTCCTGCACGTAAGCCGCCTTGCTGTCACCCAGCAATTTACCCGCCACACCGACAGAACGTGAGGCGTCCTGCACATGGATGGTCGGACCAGAATATTTTTCTTCAATTTTTACGGCAGTATGAATCCGTGAGGTGGTGGCACCGCCAATCAACAGGGGCAGTGTAAAGCCCTCGCGTTCGAGTTCGGCTGCGACGTGTACCATTTCATCAAGACTCGGTGTAATCAGACCGGAGATGCCCACAATGTCCGCTTTTTCGTCACGCACCGCCTGCAGAATCTTCTGACTGGGCACCATGACACCCAGATCCACCACACGATAGCCGTTACAGCTGAGTACGACGCCAACAATGTTTTTACCGATGTCGTGCACATCACCTTTGGCGGTTGCCAGCACGATGGTGCCGGCATTTTGCCGGCCAGTCTCTTTGCTGGCCAGGATATACGGCTCCAGATGCGCCACGGATTTTTTCATCACCCGTGCGCTCTTGACCACCTGAGGCAGAAACATTTTGCCGGAACCGAACAGATCGCCGACGGTGTTCATGCCATCCATCAGGGGGCCTTCAATGACCTGAATGGCAGAACCCAGTTTTTCATAGGCCTCCTGGGTGTCTTCGACAATGTACTGTTCGATGCCATG
>CAZKJY010000273.1:0-3337 GCA_964553165.1 uncultured Enterobacteriaceae bacterium | reverse complement strand
CTTCGAGGCGGACGGTGTCAGCGCGATTGTTTACACCGATATTGATCGTGACGGCATGATGCAGGGTGTGAATGTTGAGGCAACCGTCAATATGGCGCGAGCTTCTTCGATTCCTGTGATCGCCTCCGGTGGTATCACCAATATGGACGATATTGTGGCACTCAATGCCGTTGCCGATCAGGGTATTCTTGGTGCCATCACTGGTCGTGCCATCTACGAAGGGACGCTGGATGTCGCTGAAGCCCAGCGCCACTGCGACGGCTGAGTATCCGGTCACACACCAACCAGAAAAACGTATCAGCAATCCCCGGTTTACCTCAGAATGGGGTTTGGTTCCCCATTCAGGTTGGAAAGCATGTCTAGTCATATCAGTAGTGCCGAAGTCGTTAGAAGGATTGAGCTCTTTGTCTTGATGGTCGGCATGGTTGTCGCTTTTTATATCCTCAGCCTGGGCGCCAAAAGCGCATTTCTTTCTCTGTTGAAAAGCGGTTTGGCTTTACAGGACGTGTTACTCACAGCGTTCAGTCTGGTCATGATGGGTGCAATTGTTTCATCGCCCTTTCTGTTGCTTGCCCTGTTGGGAAAGAAGATTGTCGGTGTAGGCAGAGTCAACCGCTACCAGATTTCAGGACTGATCATTTCCCTGTTGTTGACGGCCTGTTCGGTGTACCTCTACGCTGATGCCCACCGCATTGTCTCCACTGACCGCTCATCCACAGCGGGTTTGGTTTTTCTGGCTGTGCCGTTCTACCTGTGTCTGTTCGGTGGGGTACTGTATGGATTGCTCAATTTTCTGTATGGCCGATATCGCAGAACTATTCCACAGGAATAGCACACTAGATTTTTCGAGTGTGAAAAAATGCACGAATACATAGCGCAGTCGAAAGTACACCACAGGAAGAAAGGCTGTTGACAGACACATGAGAGATTCGGGCCCCATCGGGGTGTTTGATTCAGGCATTGGTGGCCTGACAATTGCCAGAAAAATCAGGGAATTAATGCCTTGCGAAGATATTCTCTATGTGGCGGACAGCGGACACGCCCCCTATGGCGACAGGCCCGACAGGTACATTCTGGATCGCTCCTTTGCCGTTACTGACTTCCTTCTATCTCGCCAGGTCAAGGCGGTGGTTGTAGCCTGTAATACCGCCACCACAACCTGTATTTCTGAACTTCGAGCTAAATATCCAGTGCCTTTTATTGGCGTTGAACCGGGAGTTAAACCCGCAGTACTCAATAGCAAAAGTGGGGTAGTGGGCATTTTGGCCACCACAAAAACCCTGGTGACGGATTCATTCACGGAACTGGCAAAGCGTGTTTCCGATGGCATCAGAGTAGAAGTCATGCCCTGCCCTGAGCTGGTTGTCCAGATTGAATCGTTAAAACTCAGTTTTGAAGAGGCGGCGGGTTTGGTGGAAAAATATGTACACCCTCTACTTGCCAGAGGGGTTGATACCATCGTTCTTGGCTGTACACACTATGCACACCTTGCCCCGGTGATCGCTCGGGTAGCTGGTCCAGATGTTTCAATCATTAGCACAGAGCTGGCTGTGGCCAATGAGGTTTGTCGACGCCTTGAAAGCCAAGGGCTGACGGCAACAAATTCAACAACGGGCGGTGAAGAATTCTGGAGTAGTGGTGAGCTGGCCCTATTCCAGGCGCAGGTTCAGCATTTCTGGGGGCCATCATCACTTGTGCGGCAGTTTTAGCCTGGCCAGACTTACCACAGGACTTAAACGTCAAGCTGAGACTACCTTGGAGCACATATGAAAAATCTCATTTTCACATTTCTGGCATGGGTAGTTTCTGCAATGGTATCTGCAAGTGTTTTTGCAGAAACACCTGCGTTGAAGCCCATTGACCAGTATTACGCTCACGCCAGTGCCTCTGAGTGGGCTGAAGCGCTCCCCATTATCCGGTCGCTGGTGGAGGCAGATCCGAGTATGCCCTCCAGATGGTTTCAATACGGCACTTGTCTTGAAGCGCTAGAGTTATACCCGGGAGCCATTTCCGCATTTAAATCGGCGTATGAGCTGGACTCAACCGATTACGGAGCACAGTACCGTATCTTCAAAAATTACGCCCTGGCTGGAGATACCGCCGGGTTTGTCGCCTTTGCCAGAGAAGAGGTTTTAAAAACTCCACACATTGTTGAGTTAATCGCTCAGCGGCAGGAGTTTCAAGAAATCACATCCAGTGATGCTTATCAGCAATTTCTAAGCCAGCTATGAATGACAGTGAATACATTCACACCCGTAATTTGTAGCGTTCTATGGGGTGTTTTGCCGGAGTGATGATTTGTATTTTGCACAGCCTTTTGTGCTTACGTTATCAGTCGTTCCCACCGCCAAAAGTGGTGTCACGTAAAGCCAATAAAATCCGTTAAACTGCTATCATCTACCCATTGTTCAGGCCTTGGCGGAAGGGACGCTTTTATGGCTCGAGGTGACCACATCTATGTTCGGCGTTATGGTGGCGTCTATGCCCACCACGGCATTGATGCGGGTGATGGAACGGTGATTCATTATACCAGCAACCACTGGGTAACCCCGCGCCAGGTGCGGCGGACCAGCCTTGAAAAGTTTGCCCGCGGGGATGAAGTGCTGGTCCGTGACTACGAGCGTTTTTTTGAAACCTTAAAACGCGGTGACCTGATCGATCGCACCAGCCTTGGCATTAACAAGTTTATGGACAGCCTGCGGGGGCTTAAGGTCGAAGAGCTGGATTTTTCACCGGATGCGGTAATGAGTCGGGCTGAAAGCCGGCTGGGTGAATTTGCGTTTGACTGGATGTTTAACAACTGTGAGCACTTTGCCAGCTGGTGTAAAACCGGCATCAGTAACAGTGAACAGATTACCGATTTGTGGCGACAGGCTCTCACCGGCGGTAATTTTGCCAAGTATCGCACCAGTAAGGCGTTGACCAACCTGGTGGAGTTGCCTTGGCGGCTGTTGCGCTAGCTGCTGGGGCCATTTCCCAGCGCAGCAGGGATACCGGCACCCAGCGGGCAGTTTCGTGTTTTACTTCGCCGCTTCGGCGAGAAGGAACTCCATCAATGCCTTCTGGGCATGCAGACGGTTTTCGGCTTCATCCCATACCACGGACCATTTCGATTCCAGCATGGTCTCGCTGATTTCCAGGCCGCGATAGGCAGGCAGGCAGTGCATAAACAGGGCGTCTGCAGCGGCTTCACTCTGCATCACTGCTTCGTTGACCTGGAACCCGGCAAAATCCTTTTCACGCTGTTTCTTTTCCTGTTCCTGGCCCATGGAGGCCCAGGTGTCCGTTACCACCAGGTCCGCATTTTTCAGGGCGGCAACGGGGTCACGAACGATGG
>CAZKJY010000272.1:0-3359 GCA_964553165.1 uncultured Enterobacteriaceae bacterium | reverse complement strand
ACGCGGGTTTTCGTAGTGATCCAGTACTTTATCTGAATAGGCCATTTTCAATACCTCTCAAATTTGCTTATGTATTTTCCTGCTTTCTTTTACAGCTCTACATTTGGGAGCGTTACGAGCGTAGCCAAGGCGAGGCAAAAGTGCGATTTAATGAGCGCTCATACATAACAGTATGTAAGCGAATTAAATCGTCGCTTTTAACGACGAATTGGCAAGCGCAGTAGCTCCTCAATGGGCTGCCCATTGAATCTTGCTCATATCTATACCGTCCTTGTACATGTCCCACAGTGGTGACAGTTCACGCAGCTTGGTGACAGCTTCCTTCACTTTTTCAACGGCATAATCCACATCTTCCTCTGTCGTGAAGCGCCCGATGGTGAAACGCAGCGAGCTGTGCGCCAACTCATCATTCAGGCCAATCGCCCTGAGCACATAGGAAGGCTCCAGGCTGGCGGAAGTACAGGCTGATCCGGAGGAGACAGCCAGATCCTTCAGTGCCATGATCAGTGATTCACCTTCGACATAGTTGAAACTGATGTTCAGGTTGCCGGGGGCACGCTGGTCGATATCACCGTTAATATAAATTTCCTCAATGCCCTGCAGTCCATCCAGGAAGCGCTTTCTCAGTGCCAGTGTCCGTTTCGCCTCTTCGTGCATTTCCAGTTTGGCAATGCGATAGGCTTCACCCATGCCGACAATCTGATGCGTTGCCAGGGTGCCGGAACGCATACCGCGCTCATGGCCACCGCCGTGCATCTGGGCTTCAAGACGCACACGCGGTTTGCGCCGTACATACAGCGCGCCGATACCTTTCGGGCCATAAATTTTATGGGCTGTCAGTGACATCAGGTCGACTTTCATGTTCTCCAGATCGATATCAATCTTGCCAGCACTCTGTGCTGCATCCACATGAAACAGCACCTTTTTCTCGCGGGTAATTTCACCGATGGCTGCTATATCATTGATCACGCCAATCTCGTTATTCACATGCATCAGTGATACCAGAATGGTGTCCTCACGAATGGCTTTGGCGACATCCTCCGGCTGAATCAGGCCTCTGGCGTCCGGATCCAGATAGGTCACCTCGAAACCTTCACGCTCCAGCTGACGGCAGCTGTCCAGCACGGCCTTATGTTCAATCTTGGAGGTAATGATGTGTTTGCCTTTGCTCTTGTAAAAATGAGCCGCACCTTTGAGTGCCAGGTTATCGGATTCTGTCGCTCCTGAGGTCCAGACGATTTCACGCGGATCACAATGAATGAGATCGGCCACATGCTGACGCGCTTCTTCCACAGCTTCTTCTGCCTTCCAGCCAAACAGGTGCGAGCGTGACGCCGGATTGCCGAAGTTACCTTCCTGTGTCAGGCACTTCATCATGACTTCTGCAACCCGCGGGTCAACCGGAGTCGTTGCTGAATAATCTAAATATATTGGTGCTCTCATAATGTTTTACTGCTTGCTCGTTTAATACGTTTAATGCTGTCTTTGTGCCCGGCCCTGCCACGGCCTGTTTGTCGGACCGGCAATTATCCTTTAATTCGAACTGCTGGCAATTCTTTCAAAGCTCTTTTCCAGGTTCTCCATGTGTTTGCGCTGCTGATTCTGGGCTATTTCTGAAATTTCACGTTTCTCGACCAGATCAGCCAGCGTAATGCTGCTGAGAAAGCTGTGGATCTGCTCACTCAGGTCCTGCCACAGATGATGGGTCAGGCAGATAGTGCCATTATGGCAATCCCCTTTACCCTGACACTTGGTGGTGTCCAGAGACTCACTGACGGCATCAATGATCTCAGCAACATCTATTTCACTTTCCTTGCGACCAAGCTGGTAGCCTCCGCCTGGTCCCCGCACACTGCTGACCAGCGAGCGCTTGCGCAGCTTTGAGAAAAGCTGCTCCAGATAGGACAGGGAAATATCCTGCCGCTGGGAAATATCATTCAGACTCACAGGCCCTTTACTGGCATTGATACTCAAATCAAGCATGGCGGTCACCGCATACCGGCCTTTTGTTGTTAGTCTCATGGCTGCTTTAATCCTGATTAAATTACTCGGGTATTATCTAAAAACCTAGTTTTTTAGTCAAGTATTAGTCACCTCTCGCCGACTAATAGGCATCAAAGCGCTATGTTCTTTCCCCGGCAGTCAATGAGGCTGATCCCGGCTTATTTCTGGTGCTTTGACAGCTTTTCCAGCATTTTGCGCGATTCAGCGACGATGCCATGCAGGATATTGATTTCCATTTTGTCCAGCCGAACCCGGCCATAGAGCCGGCGCAGACGCGGCATCAACTGCCTGGGATTATCCGGGTCATGGAAATCCAGCTTGATCAGTAATTCTTCCAGATGCTGGAGATAGCGCTCCACTTCAGCCACTGTTGCCATCTCCTGATCCCAGAGCAGTTCCCGGTCCTGCCCGTTCTTTTCAGCCAGGTATTTCACTTTGTAGATTTCGTGGCACAGGACCATGACGGCCGCTGCCAGATTGAGTGAACTGTATTCCGGATTGGCAGGGATCTGAACGTGATAGTGGCACAACTGCAGCTCTTCATTGCTCAGTCCGCGGTCTTCACGACCAAATACCAGTGCCACCGGTTGGCTCTGGGCACCCTCTACCAGTTTCAGGGCACATTCATCCGGTTCCAGCACTGGCCAGGGAATGCGACGGGAACGGGCGCTGGTCCCAATGACCAGAGCGCAATCAGCGATCGCTTCATGCAGGGATTCACACAGGACGGCATTGTCCAGAATGTCCAGCGCAGAGGAAGCACGGCCAACAGCGACTCCGGAGGGATAATCTTTCGGTGAAACCAGATAGAGCCGGGAGAGGCCCATGTTTTTCATGGCTCGTGCCGTGGCACCAATATTGCCAGGATGTGATGTATTCACCAGGACGATACGGATATTATCTAATTCATAGGCCATGATAGTCAGCTGTACTCGGCGCCTTAGGAAAAGTCGGGCATCTTAGCAGAAAGCGACGGGCTCTGATATCATAGCGCCCGGTTCACTCCCAAGTTCCAGGATCCTTTCTCATGCATGGAATACTCAATATCGCCTTGCGCGCAGCCCGCGAAGCGTCTGACCTTATTGTTCAGGCTGTAGACCGCCTTGATCGCGTCAAGATATTCGCCAAAGGTAAAAATGATTTTGTTACCAATATCGACCGGGAAGTTGAGAGCCTGCTGATTGAAATGATCCGTAAAGCCTATCCTGACCATGGTTTTCTGGCGGAAGAATCCGGTATTCAGGAAGGTAAGGATAAGGAAAGTCTGTGGATCATTGACCCCATAGACGGGACCCGAAATTTCATGCGGGGGTTTCCGCATTTTTGCATTTCCATGGCCTGTGTAAAAAACAACA
>CAZKJY010000271.1:0-3367 GCA_964553165.1 uncultured Enterobacteriaceae bacterium | reverse complement strand
CCTGTCCACTTGCCAGCTTGGGCAGGTAGTGCTGCTTCTGGGCATCGGTGCCGTAGTAATGCAGCAATTCACCCGGCCCCAGCGAGTTTGGCACCATGACGGTGATGGCAGCCGGAATACTGACCGTGGATATCTGTGAGATCACCGCTGCATGGCCCAGCGCGGAAAATCCCAGCCCCCCGTATTTTTTTTCAATCACCATGCCCAGAAAGCGTTGATCCTTGATGAACTGCCAGACGTGCTCTGGTAAATCCCGGTCCTGCGCGATCTGTTCATCATCCAGCATGCTACAGAGCTGCTGCACCGGCCCGGCGATAAAATCCTTCTCCTCCTGACTCAGGCCCTTGTTGGGAAATTCCAGCAGTTGCTTCCAGTCAGGAGCACCGGAGAACAGTTCCTTGTCCCACCAGAGATTGCCTGCCTGCAGGGCAATGTTTTCTGTTTCACTGATTGGCGGAATGGCTCTGGCCATGGCCTTCATGATGATGCGAGTGACGATATGGCGCGTGGGCGCAAAGGCAAAGAAGGCGGAAAAGAAAATAATGAGATAAAGCACCAGATACCAGAAGCTGGTGACCCCATTTGCACTCGCTGCCAGCATGAAAAACAGCAGCATGGCCAGAATGCCACGGTAGGTCTTGCCGACATAGGCCAGGTAAATCACACTGACAATGCCTAACAATACGAATATGCTGAACATTTTTGCCTCTCTTGCTGCGGCCTCAATCGGCTCACATTCATCGTTTCAGTTAATTTCTCAGGGGCTTGCCCTTGAACAGCATGTGGGAAACCCTGGCCCGGGTCTTTTTCATGCCTGCCAGCTTCACCAGGGCATCACGTTCCATTTTAAGGATGCTGGCTTCCGTTAATTCATCGTTCATGTCGACATCGCCGCCACTGAGCACCTTTGCCAGTTCGTTCGCAATGACATGGTCATGGGCACTGATCATGCCGCGTTTCTCCAGTGAGGCGACTGCCATGTCGAGCGCTGCCTGCCCGGTCGGTCCCGGTAATTTGATGGGCTTTTCCTCCGGCGCCTGATAATCCGCTGCCAGTGCCAGGACTTTTTGTTTGGCCCTGAACAGAACACGATCCCGGTTCATGACAATGTCATCGGTATCCCTTATAAACAGCAGATTTTTCGCTTCCTGAGCCGAGCTGGACACTTTGGCCATGGCAATGGTTTCAAAAGTCTGCGTCACCGCTGGCATGGGCCCCTTCTTGATCTGATCCGACTGTTTCGCCCGCAGCAGCATTTCCTTGCAGCCACCCCAGCCCGGGACAATGCCGACGCCGGTTTCAACCAGTCCGATATAGGATTCAGCATGGGCGACAATCGCATCACAGTGCAGCAGAAATTCACAACCTCCTCCCAGTGCCATGCCCGAAGGCGCACCGACGACAGGAAAAGGCGCATATTTCATTTTTTTCAGGGTGAACTGCCCCTGACGCAATATCCAGCGAATCGCAAAACCCAGCCGTAACCGAGCTGCCACCAGCAGCATCAGCAGGTTGGCGCCGACGCTGAAATTACTGCCCTCGTTGTAGATCACCAATCCCTGCAGATGATGGCCTTTGATATAGCGCAGACTCTTCGCCAGCAGCTGCATGATGAAAGGATTCAGCGAATTCATTTTCGAATGAAATTCCAGACAGGCAACCCCGTCACCGATATCCCACAGGCTCGCCTGGGAATTCTGCAATAGGGGTTTGCTGGCCCGCTTGATGTCTTCCAGCAAGAGGATGCCTTCAGCGCGCTGAACGTCCTGGTAATCCCCCTGCACATCCAGATACTGCAGTTTGCCGGCCTTGTTGCGGTAGAAACGCCGGCCATCGGCCAGCTTGAGCAGGTCCGGTACCGGCTTGCCGTCTTTTTCCAGACGCTCAATAAACCATTCAGTACCAAGACTATCAATCAGTTCAAAGGGGCCTTTCTTCCAGTTGTAGCCCAGGCGCATGGCGCGGTCGACCGCCTCAATATCATCGGCAATTTCCGGCACCAGCGAGGCGGCATAGCTCAGGGTGCCCGCCAGTACTTCCCAGGCATAACGGCCAAGCTCGCTGTCATGACTCAGGAGGGCTCGCAGCCCTCCCTTTTGCGAGGCTTTCACGGCTTTGGGTTTGGGTCTGAGCGCTTTTGACCAGGTGAAACCGTTTAAATCCAGCACTTCCTTGGTTTTGCCATCGGCTTCACTGAGTCGGTAAAAACCGCCTTTGCCTTTACGCCCGGTATACCCTTCAGCAATCATTTGATTGATCAGTTCCGGCATCGGCCCTAGTTCACGGAAAGCATCGTCCTCCGCCAGGCTCTTGTCGAAGGATTCAAACAGGTGCGGCATCAAATCCACCCCGACCAGATCCACCAGCCCAAACACCCCTGTTTTAGGTACCCCGGCCGGTCGGCTCAGGGCGGCATCAGCCTCCTCGACGCTGATATTACCGGCAATCGCCTTGCTCACGGCGGCGTGTAGCCAGTAGGTACCAATGCGGTTGGCGATGAAGCCAGGCGTATCGTGGCAATCCACCAGACTCTTGCCCAGTTCACGGTCGGCAAAATCCCGCACACGCTGCACCTGGGCAGCATCGGTGTGCTCACCCACCACCAGTTCCAGCAAACGCATGTAGCGCGGCGGATTAAAGAAATGGGTGATCAGAAAGTCTTTCTGAAATGACGCCGGCAGGCCATTCGTCAATTGCGTCAGTGGCAGCGTGGAGGTATTCGAGGAAACAAGGGAGCCGGCTTTGCGATGGGATTCCAGCTTGTGATACAGCGCCTGCTTGATATCCAGTCGCTCAATGACTACTTCAATGATCCAGTCACAGTCAGCCAGTTTGTCTAGATCGTCTTCAAGGTTCCCTGGGGTAATCAGCTCACTGGCGCTTTCCTGCATGAACGCTGCCGGTTTGGCTTTTTGCAACTTTTGCAGCGCTGAAAGTGCCAGTTTGTTACGCTCAGATTCGCCTTCAGGGACAATATCCAGCAGGAGTACTTCCTTGCCGGCATTGGCGATTTGCGCAGCAATGCCGCTGCCCATGACGCCGGAGCCAATCACGGCAA
Source organism: uncultured Enterobacteriaceae bacterium (assembly GCA_964553165.1). GTDB lineage: Bacteria > Pseudomonadota > Gammaproteobacteria > Pseudomonadales > Pseudohongiellaceae > UBA5109. The sequence goes on along the minus strand of CAZKJY010000271.1, from coordinate 309 downwards.
TTTTTTCTATTGCTGCTGCCATGCGCTCTGTTCTCCCTGCCTAAACGGCCTCAAGAATGGTCGCGATACCCTGACCACCCCCGATACACTGTGTCGCCAGCGCATACTTGCCCCCTTCACGCTTGAGGATCTCTGCTGCCTTGGCAGTTATGCGGGCACCGGTGGCGCCCAGTGGGTGTCCCAGCGCCAGTGCCCCGCCATCAATATTGATTCTGTCTGTCAGTTTGTTCTCCGGATCCAGATCGTGCAGGACCGCCAGCGACTGGGAGGCAAAGGCTTCATTGAGTTCAATGACATCCATCTGCTCCA
>CAZKJY010000270.1:0-3383 GCA_964553165.1 uncultured Enterobacteriaceae bacterium | reverse complement strand
TAAACGTACAGACATCAAAAGTATCCTCATCATCGGCGCCGGCCCGATCGTTATCGGTCAGGCCTGCGAGTTTGACTATTCCGGGGCCCAGGCCTGCCAGGCACTGCGCGAAGAGGGCTACCGCATCATTCTGGTCAACTCCAATCCGGCGACCATCATGACCGATCCTGGCATGGCGGATGCAACCTACATAGAACCGGTTGAATGGAAAGTGCTGGAAAAAATTATCGAGAAGGAACGTCCCGATGCCATCCTGCCGACCATGGGCGGACAGACTGGCCTTAACTGTGCCCTGGATCTGGACAAGCACGGCGTACTGAAAAAATACAATGTTGAACTGATAGGCGCCAAGAAAAACGCTATCGACAAGGCGGAAGACCGCGAACTCTTCGACGATGCCATGAAGGCCATCGGTCTCGAAACACCAAAACATGCCATCGCCCACAACATGGAAGATGCCTTCGCCGCGCAGAAAGAACTGGGTTTCCCCTGCATCATCCGGCCATCTTTTACAATGGGTGGCAGCGGCGGTGGTATTGCCTACAACATTGAGGAATTTGAAGAAATCTGTAAGCGGGGACTTGACCTGAGTCCAACCAATGAATTGCTGATTGATGAATCACTGATTGGCTGGAAGGAATATGAGCTTGAGGTCGTCCGCGATAAAAACGATAACTGCATCATCGTCTGCAGCATTGAAAACCTGGACCCGATGGGAATTCATACCGGCGACTCGATCACCGTTGCCCCGGCACAGACACTGACTGACAAGGAGTACCAGATTCTGCGTAATGCTGCGATAGCAGTGCTGCGTGAAATTGGCGTGGAAACCGGTGGTTCCAATGTGCAGTTTGCAGTAGATCCCGATACCGGCAGGCTGGTAGTCATCGAGATGAATCCGCGTGTTTCGCGATCATCTGCGCTGGCCTCCAAGGCGACTGGCTTCCCAATTGCCCGGGTAGCAGCAAAACTTGCAGTAGGATTTACCCTGGATGAACTGCGCAATGAAATTACCGGTGGTGTGACACCTGCTTCCTTTGAGCCAAGTATTGATTACGTGGTGACCAAAATTCCACGCTTCACTTTTGAAAAATTCCCGCAGGCTCCTGACCGACTGACCACACAGATGAAATCGGTGGGAGAAGTGATGGCGATTGGACGGACTTTCCAGGAGTCCATGCAGAAAGCGCTGCGCGGACTGGAGATTGGAATTGACGGTTTTGATCCGGTACTGGATCTTGAATCCTCCGATGCCGACAAGATCCTGTTACGTGAACTCAAGGATGCCGGCTGCGACCGCATCCGGTATGTGGCTGACGCATTCCGTCAGGGCATGAGCGTAGAAGATCTGCATGAGCATACGCATATTGATCCCTGGTTCCTGGTACAGATCGAAGACATTATTCAGGAAGAGCTGGCGCTGGAAAAACTTTCCATCAAGGCGCTGGACAGGGACACGCTGTTCCGCCTTAAACGCAAGGGTTTTTCTGATGCGCGTCTGGCGAAAGTGCTTGGCGTGAAAGAAGCGGAGGTCAGAAAAGTCCGTTACGACCTGAACATTCGGCCCGTGTACAAACGCGTCGATACCTGCGCCGCGGAATTCCGTTCCACCACAGCCTACATGTATTCCTGCTATGAGGAAGAGTGTGAAGCCGACGTCAGCGACAGGGAAAAAATTATCGTGCTCGGCGGTGGACCCAATCGTATCGGCCAAGGCATCGAGTTCGATTACTGCTGTGTGCATGCCGCACTGGCCATGCGTGAGATGGGCTATGAATCCATCATGGTGAACTGTAATCCTGAAACGGTCTCCACAGACTACAACATCTCGGACCGTCTCTACTTTGAACCCATCACGCTGGAAGATGTGCTGGAAATAGTCCACATCGAAAAGCCCAAAGGCGTCATTGTACAATTTGGTGGGCAGACACCGCTGAAACTGGTGACCAGTCTGGAGAGGCTCGGAGTGCCGATTATTGGGACATCCGCTGATGCCATCGACCGCGCCGAAGACCGCGAGCGATTCCAGAAAATGATCCAGAAGCTGGCACTGAAACAGCCGCCAAATGCGACAGTGCGTTCACTGGATGAGGCGATTGAACAAGCCCAGAAGATTGGTTATCCGCTGGTGGTCAGACCCTCCTACGTGCTGGGTGGACGCGCCATGGAAATTGTTTACAACGAGGCCGAACTGAAACGTTACATCAATGATGCCGTGCAGGTCAGTAACGAGAGTCCTGTGCTGCTGGATTACTTCCTCAACTCCGCCATCGAGATGGATGTGGATGTGGTCAGTGATGGTAAGCAGGTGGTGGTTGGTTCCATCATGCAGCATATCGAACAGGCCGGGGTGCACTCTGGCGATTCGGCCTGCTCCCTGCCACCCTACAGTCTGCCGATGGATGTACAGAATGAGATACGTCAGCAATGTATCAACATGGCTATTGAACTTGGTGTGGTTGGTCTGATGAATGCGCAGCTTGCCTATCAGGATGGTGAGATTTTTATCATTGAAGTGAATCCGCGTGCCTCACGCACCGTGCCTTTTGTCTCCAAATGCATTGGAGTATCTCTGGCAAAGATTGCGGCCAAGTGCATGGCTGGTGCCAGTCTGGAAGAACTCGGGTTTACTCAGGAAATTATTCCGAATTTCTATTCCGTCAAGGAAGCCATCTTTCCCTTTAACAAATTTCCGGGTGTGGATCCGATTCTCGGACCTGAAATGAAATCCACCGGGGAAGTGATGGGTACCGGCGCCACCTTTGCCGAGGCCTATTACAAATCCCAGAGTCTTGGCGAGCAGGGCATTAAAGAAGGCGGCACGGTGTTTATCAGTGTGCGGGAGCCGGACAAGCATGAACTGCCAGCCCTGGCAAAAAAATATCATGACCTGGGCTTCAGTCTGGTGGCGACCAAAGGCACTGCCAAAGTCATCGCAGATGCCGGATTGCCGGTAAAAGCTGTGAACAAGGTTATGGAAGGCCGGCCCCATATCGTCGACATGTTGAAAAATGGTGAAATAGACCTTATCGTAAACACCACAGAAGGCAGACAGGCGATTGCCGATTCCGCAACAATCCGAAGTACAGCCCTGCGTCATCGTGTTTACTGCACAACAACCATTGCCAGCGCAAAAGCAGTTTATGATGCCCTGGTTTTTGGTGGCGATATTTCAGTGAACAGTCTGCAGGACCTGACTGCCCCCAGTTAAGCATTACTCTTAAGTCGTTATTACCGGAATGGATATGAGAAAAGTCCCGATGACACTCGGTGGTGCTGAGTCGTTGAAAGCAGAACTGCACGAGTTAAAAACTGAAAGACGTCCGAAAATTGTGCAGGCAATTGCAGAGGCTCGGGAACACGGTGATCTAAAGGAAAATGCC
>CAZKJY010000269.1:0-3390 GCA_964553165.1 uncultured Enterobacteriaceae bacterium | reverse complement strand
TATCACTTTGCCTAGGCCTGTCCTATTCTGCCCTGGCGGCAGTCAGTCGTGTTGTAATCAGCAGTGACCGGCTCTATGCCGGTGGTGCCAGTTTTGGCGCTGTTGGTCAGTATCGGGAAATCAGTGGCACACTTTATTTCAGTGTGAACCCGCAGAACGCTTATAACCAGGTGATCGTTGGTCTGGATCAGGCGCCTCGAAATGGTGCTGGTGAGGTGGAATTTTCCAGTGACTTTCTGATCCTGACACCGGCTGATCCGGCCAGAGCCAATCCGCTTGCGATTATTGATATTCCGAACCGGGGCAACCTGATCCTGCCTCGCTTTAACCAGCCAAGTCCTGGACGTCCCGACGGGGATGGTTTTCTGATGAATCAGGGTTTTTCTCTTATCTGGACAGGATGGGAAGACGATATCAACAGTGGGCTGCGCATCCAGTTACCGAAAGTCGGCCCCCGCAATCTGTCTGTTTCCGGACTGGGCTATGCCGCGGTCCGTGACCTGGCCAGTTGGATCAAGTACGCTCCCGATGCGCTGATACATGCCGATTTCCTGCTCAGTTTTGGTTTATCCCAGAGCGGCCGTTTTCTGCGCAACTACCTTTACCTGGGATTCAATTCCGATGAAGCTGGACGTCAGGTTTTCGACGGTCTGATACCACACATAGCCGGCTCCTCCAGAATCAGTCTAAACGCACTGGGTGCCAGACCGGTTTCACAGGGCCAGTTTATCGAAACCTCCTATCCTTTCAGCGATGATGCCTACGAAGACCCGGTCACTGGGCTGATTGAAGGCACCCAGGAAAATCCGCGTGCCAGTGTTAACCGTCCCAAAATCTTTTATACCAACAGCTCGGTGGAATACTGGGGTGGCGGCCGGGTAGCAGCCCTGGTGCACACGACCCCGGATGCCCAGCGTGATATTCTATTACCCGACAATGTGCGTGCCTATCTGCTGGCTGGCACCCAGCATGTGCCGGTGCCTTTTCCACCTGACAACGCCGATGTAAGGCAGCAGCGAAATAACCCGCATAACTACTGGTGGCGCATGCGGGCTCTGCTGATCGCCATGACTGACTGGATCGTCGAGGGCACGGAGCCTCCTCCCAGCAGGCATCCCAGACTGGATGACGGCACCCTGATTCCGGTAGCCGACTTTGACTTTCCCCCGATCGCCGGCGATGTTCATCCAGAAAGACTGAATGCGGGTTTCCGAGCTCCCAACCTTCTGCTGGATAAAAGTGGCGGCGCTGGTGCTCCGCTGCTCCTGCTGGTCCCCCAGGTGAATGCAGATGGTAACGAAATCGGCGGCATTCCCTCCCCTGATCTGCTGGTGCCGCTGGCAACCTATACCGGCTGGAATTTCAACAGCCCCTCCCATGATGACCCCTTGCGTCTGTTTCCACTGCAGGGGTCCTATCTGCCCTTTGCCTTCACCCGGCAGCAGCGTATTGACCGTGATGACCCACGACTTTCCGTCGAAGAACGCTACCCGAGCAAAGCGGCTTTTCTTGATCAGATAGCCGACGCGGCAGCTGATCTGGTGTCGCAGCGTTACCTGCTGGCAGGGGATGTGCCGGCAATTGTCCAGCGTGCTTCAGAGCATTGGGACTATCTGCAAAACATGCCCTAATTCAAAACGCTAAATCTTTTAGCTTTGTTTTCGGGCAAAAGCAGAAACGAATGATTGATATCTTCCAGTTGCGGCATGACCAAGACATCCTGGATAAACTGATAAACAACCAACAAAGCAAAATTCAGAATTGCTAGTAGCAGCTTAGCCCTAAATTATTTTTTATACCAACTGGGAACTTCTCGCTTCTTCCACGTAGCAAATCGCGATTTCTCGCCAATATAAAAAGCTCTATAAGCGGCAACCGGGTCGCCTGCTACCTTATATTTATCTGGCATTGCCTGGGGGAATTCGGTCAGGCCTTTATTCTCAAAGCAAGACTCTTCAATATTTTTCAATATGGAGATGGAAGCATGATCGGACTTTCGGTCAAAACGCCAACAGAACTCTTTATTTAAAGCATGGGCTAATTGCACCAGCCATCTGAAATTATCAAGTGACTCTTCAACCCATAGAACTGAGGGATGTTTAACGTGAGTAGATTTGTAAGGTGTTGTAAATCCTTTTTTGTTAAGGGCCGTGCAAAGAATTTGAGTACTTTCAAGAATCATTTTACCTACATGCTGATCACAGTGATATCTCGCGCAAGTTTCTATATCTGTATCCAGGATAAAAATATTCATGAAATACTTTAGTTTTACTGATAATTATTTGTTTTGAAGTTATTTACCCAACTCATCCAGAGGGGTGCGGAATGTCTCCCGGGCGCTGAAGGCACTCAATGCTGCAAGTACGGTAATGAATAAGGTACAGCTGCCGATTATCCAGGGAATATTGGAACTGCCTGGCGGGGCCAGCGTGACAAACAGGGCCGGAAAAAATGCGGTAATCATCGTACCCAGGTTTTGTGAGATTGCCATGGCAGAGACCCGTGAACGGGTCGGGAACAGCTCCGGATAGAAGCTCGGAAAGATCGCGTTATAACCCTGATAGATCACCCCCCACATTAACAGGGACATACCTATCGCCAGCGGCACATGGTGAATACTGATGGCGTATAAATAGATAAAGGAAAGCAGGCCTGATAACAGGGTGCCAACAATAATGGGCGGTCTGCGTCCGACCCGGTCAGACAATCTGCCGACATACGGAATCACGATAACAGCCACGATATTCCCCAGTACAGGAATCCACAGGTACACCGTGGTATTAAAGCCAATCCCATAGCTCTCCTGGACTGCATAGGTAGCGCCGAAGATGGTGGTCACCACCGGGATAACATTCATCAACGACATCACCACAACACGCAGCATATCCCGCCAGTGCTCGCGCAAGGCTTCCAGCAACGGTGCTTTCGGCAGATCCCCGGCGAGTTTTTCTTCCGTGAAGGCCGGACTCTCGGCGACTTTTCGGCGGATGACATACCCGGCATATATCACCACAAAACTGAGCAGAAAAGGAATTCGCCAGCCCCATCGCAGAAAGGCTTCCTCATCCATGTAATAGGCCAGTGGAAGGAACACCGCTGCTGCAAATATCTGCCCGGCCTGCACACCCTGCAGGGTAAAGCTGGCGTAGAACCCGCGCTGACCAAAAGGGGCATGCTCCAGGATCATGGTGCTGGCACCGGATATTTCACCGGCAACAGCAAAACCCTGTACCAGTCTCAGCATAACCAGCAAGAGAGGTGCCAGCCAGCCTATCTGCTGGTAGCTCGGCAAAAGACCCACCAGCAGGGTGGAAAAGCCCATCATGAACATGCATAACAGCAGTACCCTTTTGCGTCCGTGGGTATCTCCCCAGTAGCCAAGAAAAATCG
>CAZKJY010000268.1:0-3423 GCA_964553165.1 uncultured Enterobacteriaceae bacterium | reverse complement strand
CAGGGACAGCTCCCAGGCATTAACCTGCTGCTCATAGGCCTGACTGAGCAGGCGGCCGTTATTGCGTTCGCTGGGGCGTTTCAGTTCCAGCTGGACAGCATATTCATACTCGCGCATGCCAATATCGTCGAACAAGCGGTCATTGAAATAGGACAACTGGACTGATGGGCGGTTGGTAATCCAGTTGTCGGCTATGGCCTCGTAGGATTCTGCCTGGCGGAGCCGGACATCACGTTCCAGGGTTTCCGGAGCATTCTCCAGTGCGCTCTGATAAATGTCGGCAAAGCGCAGAGTGCTGCTGATTTCCAGTGGTTCATGATCTGCCTGCTGGGCTGCCGCAGACAGGGAGACCTGTAAGAATAGCAGGCAGTAGCCAAGCATTTTTCCGTTTAATGTTCTGAACACTTTTATTCACCTGAGCATCGTGAAAACTGGTGCCAATTGTAAGGATGCTTTGTCAAATAAATGTCAAATTTAGATCGCGTAATTGTCAAAGTTCCGAGGAAAAACCGTGTATTTGATTCCGCTCAAATTCCTCGGGTAATTGCACATGAAAACCCTGCCGTGTTGACAGAAATTTGACATTTTTTCTACAGGCTCCCCACCAGGTTTATGGCAGAATGCAGCTTTAAAGATCGATACAGCCTATGCATATTCTGATCATCGAAGACAACAAGGACATCGCGGCCAATATTGCGGACTATCTTGAGCCACTGGGGCATGTGCTGGATTTTGCCGCTGACGGGCTCAGCGGCATGCATCTGGCACTAACCCGGGTTTTTGATGTGATCGTGCTGGATCTGATGCTGCCCGGCATGGATGGCATTACCCTGTGCCGAAAATTACGCCAGGAAGGGGGGATCACGACGCCCGTGCTGATGCTGACGGCGCGTGATCAATTGGATGATAAGTTATCGGGTTTCCAGGCAGGTGCAGATGATTACCTGGTGAAGCCATTTTCCGTCAAGGAACTGGAAGTCAGACTGCAGGCGCTGGTCAAGCGCATGAGCCAGCAGGGCGCTGATAAAACCCTCAGGGTCGGGGATCTGAGTTACAACCCGGATACCATGAAGGCGGTGAGAGCGGGACAGTCACTGGACCTGAATCCGATACAGCGCCGCTTACTCGAACTGCTCATGCAGAACAGCACCCGGGTGGTGTCGCGAGAAGAGCTGGAAAGACATATCTGGGGCGACATCCTGCCGGACAATGATCTCTTGCGCACTCATATCTACGGACTGCGCACAGTGATCGACAAACCTTTCGCCAGTAAACTGCTGCACACGATCCACGGTGCCGGTTACCGGCTTTACGATGCCGGAGAAGGCCATGTTTAGCAAGTCTCTGCGATCCCGCTTCATTGTTACTCTGGTTATCATTGTGACCCTGACCAGTACCCTGTTTGCCGGCGGCGTCATACTGATCAAACAGCAGCTGGAAGCCGTCATCTTTGGCAACATGGTGCGTGATCAGCTCCAGGTCCTGCTCAGCCAGCTGGATGACAATCATTTTTCCGAAACAAGCCTGTTTGAAAACTGGGACTTCTACCATGATGAAAGTGTCAGGCAACTGGACCCGGTGATTGCATCCCTGGACAAAGGCTCCCACCACAGCGTTGTGGTGGCTGACCGTTATTATCAGGTTGAAGTGGCAGAGCATGAACACGGCAAGGTCTATCTGAGTTATGACATTACCGAGTGGGAGCATCAGGAACATCGCACGCTGGAATTGCTGGCTTATGGCATCGGCTTTGTTCTGCTTGCTGCAGTATTCATGGGCTGGCAGGCTTCCCGGGTCGTGCTGGCACCGGTCAACAGGCTGGCAAGGGAAGTGTCAGGGATTCATCCCAGGGAGCGAAATGTACGATTTTCAGAGCGCTACCAGGGCAATGAAATCAGTGTCATTGCCCAGGCCTTCGACAGCTATCTTGAGCGACTGGACCGCTTTGTCGAACGTGAGCGTTCCTTTACAGCCGCAGCCAGTCATGAACTGAGAACCCCGCTCTCGGTCATGATGGGTGCCGTGGATGTGCTTGAATCCCAGCCCCAGAACCCGGCTTCGGGACGCGCCCTTTCCCGCATCTCCCGCGCCTGCGCTGAAATGCAGGCCTTCATTGAAGCGACCATGTTTCTTTCACGGGAAGACAGCAGCACCATTGAGCAGGGTGAACCGGCTGATCTGACAGCGATCATCCATTCCCTGCTGGAAGATAATGACAGTAAGCTGCAGCAACAGAATCTCAAGGTGATACTGGATATCGGTCAGGGAATGACACTGGATAAACCCGACAGTATTGTCAGAATCATGATCAGCAATATCCTCAGAAATGCCATTGAACACACCCGCGACGGCGAAATCCGTATCAGTTTGAGTGATGGGCAGCTGACAATTTCCGATAGCGGAGAGGGTATTCCCAAGTCAGATTTACCGCACGTCTATGACCGCAGCTATACCACCAAGAAAGGCGGCACGGGTCTGGGCCTCAACCTGGTCAAGCGTATCTGTGACCGGTTCAACTGGCAGATCAGCATCAATAGTGAAGAGGGTCGCGGAACCCAGGTCTGCGTCAGATTTACCAATTCAAACGAAGTTATATGAGTGCCAGGCCCCAGGTTGTTGTGGGTTGATACGCTTTTACTTTCAGCAGTAAATCGGTAGTAAAAACAGGGGAATTGTCCAGAAAGAATGCTTAAAGTATTGCGGTAAAGTTCTGGGAACACTTTGTGTTCTCGTAACCACGGCCGTGATAACCAAATGCTGTAGCAGGACATAGGCAGCAAAGGCTTCGTATTGTCCCCAGCCTTGCATGGGCAGGAAATGGTCAAGTAGCAGCCATTCAAGCAGCAAGGCCAACAGATAACTGCCCATTACCAGTGGCAGCAAAGCCTTTGGTGGCTTGGCTTCTGTCCCTATTAATTGCATAAAAGGGGCATATAGTCGGTCAAGACGGTCTCTGCCACTTAACTTGGGAGCGAGGCGGGTTTCCAGGAATTCGTCTATCATCTGTCCAAGTCTTCTGAAGAAACGGAGGTAGGGGTGTCTGGAACACAAATGTGAAATTATACGGTGACGGTGTACCCGTTGACTTATTTGCCCTTCATTGCCGGTCAGGCTGCTAACCAGTGCAGGTTTCGTCAATAGTGGATCAGCCTTTCTGTAGTGAACCTGCAGGTTTCCACCATCCTTCGATATTCGGGTAGAAAATGCGACAAGTCCGGCTTTGTGAGCTAGGGCATTTAGCGTATTCAGATTGAAAGAATAGAGGTGGGCCTCATGAAAAGTATTGCCTGGCGACTGGCATATGGCCTCGACATTAGGGACTTCTACGACCAGTGTACCATCATCGGCTAGTGCCGTTTGCAGTTGACTGAGAATAGCTCCTGGATTCTCTGTATGTTCAAGAACATGCCATATGGTGATCAG
>CAZKJY010000267.1:0-3427 GCA_964553165.1 uncultured Enterobacteriaceae bacterium | reverse complement strand
TTTATTCACCGCAGCAGATTGCTGCTGCGATCAGCGCCGCTGATCAGGTATTTAACTGCTAGCCAAGCGTTTCCATGACCCTGCATCTGATCAACAAGTCACCGTCGCATGCCAGCGCCCTCGCGGATTGTCTGCACATTCTGGCAGTCACCCAGGAAACGGTGGCGGTTCTGCTGATCGAAGACGGCGTGTATGCGGCCCTCGACAGCGCCAGTCAAAGCGCATTTGAGACGCTTGGGCTGCCTTGTTACGTGCTCAGGGAAGATCTTGAGGCACGCGGCTTGAGTGAAAAAGTGACAGGACCTTTCCGCGTGATCGACATGAGTGGCTTTGTCAAACTGACACTGGACTATGCCAAAGTGCAAAGTTGGGGTTGAGCATGGGGATGCTCATCGTTGCCGACAGGAAAATTGCTCTCGACAGACATGGCTATCTGCGCACACTGGATGACTGGAACGAGGCGGTTGCCGAAGCGCTTGCCACAGAGTCCGGGATCAGCCTGAGCGAGGCACACTGGGAAGTCATTACCCTGCTGCGGGATTTTTATCAGCAAAGTGGCCTGAACCCTTCGACGCGGGTACTGATCAAATTGATGGCCAGGGAACTTGGCGCCGACAAAGGTAAGAGCATTTACCTGATGAGTCTGTTTCCCGAAACTCCTTTACGCCTGGCCTGCAAAATCGCTGGATTGCCCCGACCGACCAACTGCCTGTAAACGCTGCATGATTAGCCAGACGGAACTTCCCTACCCGCCTTCAAGTTTTGAACTGTTCAGCCGCCTTCGTCAGCTGCCATTGCCCGTGCTCCTGCACAGCGGCAGCGACAGACAACAGGCTAACACCCGCTTTGATCTGCTCACTGCCGCACCGGCAACGATCATCCGCTACCGCGAGGGTGTTCTCCACCTGGAAAACACCGATGGAACGAAAATCAGCCTCAGAACCGACTCACCATTTTCGGAGCTTGCCAAACGGGTCCCTATAGAGGCGGCTCCGGAGGAGTCGAGTGCATTGCCTTTTACCGGTGGCATGCTGGGGTATTTCGCTTATGAAACGCTACATCCGGCCTTTCATATCAGCGGTCGCAAGGAAGGCCCCCGTCTTCCGGATATCCTGGCCGGACTCTATCGCTGGGCGATCATTGTGGATCATGTCGAGAAAACCTGCACGCTGGTAGCCCAAAGTGATTGTTCCGAGGCCAGTCTGCGGGAGATACAAAGGCTGCTGCAGGCACCCGCCCCTGAATGCAGACCTTTCAGGCTGACATCCAGCTTCAGCTCCAACCATACCAGCCAGAGCTACCAGCGCATGTTTGAACGGGCGCAGCAGTATATTCAGGCCGGTGATTGCTACCAGGTGAATCTGGCCCAATGCTTTCAGGCAGGCTGTGAAGGCGACAGTTTCAGTGCCTTTGTGGCCTTGCAGAATCTGGCTCAGGCGCCGTTCGCGGCCTATCTGGAGGATGGCAACCAGGCGATACTGTCCTTCTCGCCCGAGCGTTTTCTCCAGGTCAGACAGGGAAAGGTTCTGACCCAGCCGATCAAGGGCACCCGTCCGCGCTCTGCGGATAAAAAGCGGGATAGTGCCCTGCTCAATGAACTCAGGAACAGCACCAAGGATCAGGCGGAAAACCTGATGATTGTCGATCTCCTGCGCAATGATCTGGGGCGCGTCTGCCGCACCGGCTCGGTTCAGGTAGAGGCCCTGTTTGCAGCTCACAGCTTTAGTAATGTGCATCATCTATTGAGTAGCATCAGCGGACAGCTGAAACAGACTGAAGATGTCTGGCAGCTGCTGGCGGCCTGTTTTCCGGGTGGCTCCATCACCGGAACGCCCAAGAAAAGGGCCATGGAAATCATAGACGAACTCGAAAGCACGGCCCGTTCTGTCTATTGTGGTGCCGTTGCCTGGGTTGATCACCGGGGCAACATGGACAGCAACATTGCCATTCGCACCCTGGTCCGTGACGGGCAGCAGCTTTATTGCTGGGGAGGCGGCGGTATTGTTGCCGATTCGCAGTGGGAGCAGGAATATCAGGAAAGTCTTGATAAAATCAGCCTCTTCCTTAATGCGCTGAAAGCCGACCTATGATTGCCAACGTCCTCAAACAGAAGCTGGACATCAAAGCAGAGCTCCCGATCCTGACACCGTCAGAGGTCAGACAGCGCTTTGCCGCCGTGTTGATGTTACTGATTCCGGGTGAAAACGGCCCCGAACTGGTTTTTACCCGCCGCAGCCAGGAACTGCCCAGTCATGCCGGGCAAATCAGTTTTCCCGGAGGGTCGGTGGATGCCGGTGATCCGGACCCCATTTATACTGCCCTGCGGGAATCCGAAGAAGAAATTGGGCTTAAGCGCGACAAGGTGGAGATTCTGGGCACCCTGGACTGGTATCAGATGCCAAGCGGCTTCGTTGTACTTCCGGTGGTGGGGCATCTGCTGGAAGTGCAGGATTTTATCGCCGAGCCAGGTGAAGTGGTCGATATATTTACCCTGGCAGTGCGGGATTTACTGGATACGCGTCAGTTTAAGCAGGACAAGATAGTAAGAGATAACATTAAGAGAACTTTCTATTATATTGATATAAATGGATATTATATCTGGGGAGCGACAGCTTACATGCTCCGTAAACTGATGCTCACCCTGGATAATGATGAGGCGACTGGCTGGTTAAAGCGTTAAATCGCGGTCACTGGCCTTGATAAATTCGGCTTTCAGGTCCTCGTAGGTGAAAACCGCCGGAAACTGTGGAAATTCCTCAATGACATTGGGGGGAGCCTTAAACAGGATGCCCTGATCGGCTTCGCTGAGCATGGTGGTGTCATTATAGGAGTCCCCGGCAGCAATCACCCGGTAGTTCAGGCTGTGAAAGGCTTTAACCGATTGCCGTTTGGGGTCTTTCTGGCGCAGCAGGTAATCCACCACACGCCCATTTTCATCCAGTTTAAGACGGTGACACAGCAGGGTCGGAAAACCCAGTTGACGCATCAGGGGCTGGGCAAATTCATAAAAGGTATCGGACAGAATCACCACCTGAAACCGTTCACGCAGCCAGTCCACGAAGTCATTGGCACCTTCCAGCGGGCTCAGTGTGGCAATCACCTCCTGGATTTCATGGTAACCGAGCTTATGTTCATCCAGAATCCGCAGGCGTTGCTTCATCAGGACGTCGTAGTCGGGAATATCCCGGGTAGTCGCTTTGAGTTCGTCAATGCCGGTTTTCTCGGCAAAATTGATCCAGATTTCGGGTATAAGCACCCCTTCCAGGTCCAGGCAGGCTAACTCCAATGTTTTCTCCTTAGTTAATGCTGAATGACAGGTGGCTCAATCAAGGCTGCCATTCTCACTTGTTTAGGGGGCCTGATGCAACTTGTGTCTGTGGTATTGGATACCTCAGTTTTCATGGGGTGCATTTGTGTATGGATCGTC
>CAZKJY010000266.1:0-3435 GCA_964553165.1 uncultured Enterobacteriaceae bacterium | reverse complement strand
GGAATGTCTTTGAACATATTTTAGTTCGCTTTATTGAATCAACGTACTTTCTCATCACTGCTCCTGATTACAATGGTAACTGGCAATTTATCTGATCCTCTACAGGCTAGTTTTCTTGGCTTCAGCACTATGAACTTTATCTGTCTATCACCTAGAACTGATCGCCCATTAAAAACCATAGGCATACAGTGTTGTTAACAGACCTAAAACAACGGCCAGAAAAACACTGTGCTTGAAGGTAAAGCGGAATAACCTGCCTTCCTCTGAGCGGGACATGCCGGTTGCAGCAACGGCAACAGCCAGACTCTGCAGACTGATCATTTTTCCCATGACACCCCCTGCTGAATTGGCAGAAGCCATCAAATGAGGATCAAGTCCAAGCGTCCCCGCTGTCACCACCTGCAAATTTCCAAATAGGGCATTGGCTGAGGTGTCACTACCTGTCAGGAAAACCCCCAACCAACCCAGCATTGCACTAAAGAACGGAAAAAGTACGCCTGTTGCAGCAAAGGCCAGACCAAGGGTGACGGTCGCGCCACTGTAGTTCATCAGGAAAGCCAGACCCAGTACAGAGGCGATGGTGAGCAGGCTGTAAGCTAACTGATTTAAAACAGATCCCAGCAAGCCGACATAAGCTTTGAAGGACATCCTGAACACCAGAGCTGCAGCAAAGGTTGCCAGTGCACAGGCGGAACCTGCGGCAGAAATCCAGTTCAAGGTGTAATTGGCGGCATAGGGAGTCGGCACATTAACAATGGGAGCTGCCTGCAAAACCTGGTTATGCAAACCTGGCCACTGAATCACAATCGTGACACTGTTCAGCGCTGATCCGATCAATCCACTGCCCCAGACCAACACGAAAAAGACAAGAAACAGATAGGGCGACCAGGCCAGCAAGGTACGACCAAATCCATGGGAACCCAGCGTAACACTGGACTGGGTTTCTCCTGCCCAGACAAAATTATCAGAAGGTTGCCAGAATTTCAGCAGCACAACCAGAGCGACAATCGCTGTCAGAGAAGCCACGATATCCACCAGTTCCGGTCCGACATAATTGGACATGAAAAACTGCATGACTGCGAAACCCAGGCCACATACTGCAGCTGCGGGTAATACTCCCTTCAGTCCCTTCCAGCCAGCCATTACCATCACCAGATAGGCTGGTATGAACAGGGCCACCGGGGCACAAAGACGTCCAACCCAGGCACTGAGTTCATTCTCCGGAAGTCCGGTAATGCCTGCCAGCGTGATGACCGGAATTCCAATGGATCCAAAGGCAACTGGCGCTGTATTGGCAAGTAGACATATCCCCGCAGCAAAAAATGGTGAAAAGCCTAGGCCGGTCAGCATGGCAGCAGCAACGGCTACCGGTGTTCCGAAACCCGCAGCGCCCTCAATGAATGCACCAAGCGCAAAGGCAATCAACATTGCCTGTATCCGTCGATCACTGGTCAATCCGCCGATGGAGTCCTTGATGACTTCAAAATGTCCGGTCTCGGCGGTGATGCGGTAGAGCACAACGGCCCAGAAGACAATCCAGCCAATGGGAAAGAGACCAAAGGCTGCCCCCATACTGACTGAACTGACCACCTGTGGCAGCGGCATACCATAGACCAGCAAGGCCACCACCACAGCCGCCAACAAGCCGGACAGACCAGCCACCCAGGCAGGTTTTCGGAGAACGCCAATCAATATCAGTAGAATAAATATGGGAGTCGCTGCAGCGACGGTGGACAGGGCAAGGCTATCACCCAGTGGCAGATATTCTTGTTGCCACATACTTCCTCCTTTTTATTTTTCTTATGCAGTCGGGCCTGACGATTATGAACGGTCAACCATGCCTTGAGGAATCAGAGGTTATAAGCTCTGTACGTTATTGTCCAGCCTAAGCTATTAAGGGCAGAGCCCCAGTTTGAAGGTGCCAGGTTCTACTCTATCAAGATATTTACGGAAGTCTTTCGAAGCTTTTGATTTATATTCCCGATCACTTCACATAGTCTTCAATTAAGGCTACATTCTCCTGTGTCAAAAAATCACCAGGGACCAAGCATTGTCTGACATCAAAGTATTACTCACCCGGCATTTACCGGAAGCTGCTGAAATCGAATTTCAATCCCATTTTGATGTGACGCTCAATCCTTCAGATGCTCCGCTCTCAAAACAGCAACTGCAGGAGGCTCTGCGTAATTACGACGCCATCTGCCCCACAGTTACTGACAAAATAACGGCAGATATTTTTCAGGAGGTCAGCTCGCCACGAACAAGAATTCTGGCAAATTTCGGCGTCGGCTATAACCATATCGATATAGCCGCTGCTCATGCGCGGGGCATTACTGTGACCAACACCCCCGATGTCCTGACAGATGCCACTGCCGATCTTGCCATGACAATTCTGTTAATGCTGGCAAGAAGAGCTGGTGAAGGCGAGAGACAATTAAGAAGCAGACAATGGTCCGGCTGGTTCCCAACCCATTTAATGGGCAATATGGTTAGCGGCAAAACATTGGGAATTATCGGCATGGGTCGTATTGGCCTTGCCATGGCCCATCGGGCGAGCAAGGGATTTGGAATGAAGATACTTTATCACAACCGTCGTCCCCTCAGCAGTGAACGGCTGGGAGATCTGCAGGCAGATTATTTTGAAAATCTCGCTGCCATGCTGGCTCAATGTGATTACCTTTCAATCCATTGTCCCGGCGGCGAAAAAAACAGACATCTTTTGAATGCCGAAACGCTGGCACAATTACCCCGGCATGCCTTTATCATCAATACTGCACGAGGGGATGTCATGGATGAATCAGCCCTTATAAGGGCCCTGCAAACCGGCGCTATCGCGGGTGCCGGCCTTGATGTTTATGAACAGGAACCGAGCGTACCTCAGGCGCTGATGGCCATGGAAAATGTGGTACTCCTGCCCCATCTGGGCAGTGCTACCCATGAAACCCGACTTGCCATGGGGCTGCGCGTTCTGGAAAATCTTAAAGCCTTCTTTGATGGCAGAAAGGTGCCTGATCAAGTGAATCCTCAAAAAGATTAGCGGAAACGCAGATTACCGCGATGTAGATCCTTTACTGATTTACAGCCCATCAATTTCATATCCCTCACCAGCTCGGCGTGAAGAATGGACAGGGCTTTTTCAACGCCGGCCTGTCCAGCCGCTGCCAGTGCATAGAGATACAACCTTCCGCCGGAGCAGGCTTTGGCGCCAAGTGACAGGGCTTTTAAAATGTGCGTGCCGCGCCTGATTCCGCCATCGCAAATGACATCTATCCGGTCACCAACGGCATCGACAATTTCAGCCAACTGGTCAAAAGGTGAACGCGAACCATCCAGCTGTCTGCCCCCGTGGTTTGATACCATGATGGCACTGGCACCGATATCCACCGCACGTCTGGCGTCCTCGACAGACATGATACCTTTTAACACAAAAGTCTT
>CAZKJY010000265.1:0-3443 GCA_964553165.1 uncultured Enterobacteriaceae bacterium | reverse complement strand
GTGGTGAATTCAGCCGGCGAGCACATCCCGCTCTCTGAAGTCGCCAGAATTTCCACCGGTACCCTGGAGCGTTATGGTTCTGTCACGGCTGATGGCACCGAAGAGGCCGTGCAGGGTCTTGTCATCGGCCTGCGTGGCGCCAATGCCCGTGATATCGTCAACGGCGTCAAGGCCAAATTGACCGAACTGGAAGCGACCCTGCCGGAAGGCACCACGACCCAGATTTTCTATGACCGTAGCGTGCTGATCGAGGGAGCAGTTGGCACGGTTGCCAAAGCGCTGATTGAAGCCGTGGTACTGGTGATTGTGCTGTTGGGCCTGTTTCTCGGAAACATCCGTGCCGCCCTGACCGTTGCCGTGGTACTACCGATGTCTGCACTGGTGACCTTCATCATGATGAATGCCTTCGACATGTCGGCCAACCTGATGAGCTTAGGTGGTCTGGTGATTGCCATCGGCATGCTGGTCGATGCGTCCATCGTGATTGTGGAAAACATCGTCTCTTCCCTGGCCAACCGCTCCGAAGGCCAGAAGGCCCTGCCGCTGCTGCACATCGTCTATCGCGCTGTGAAAGATGTGGCCGTCCCGGTCGCCTCAGGGATTCTGATCATCATTATCGTATTCCTGCCCTTGCTGACCCTGGAAGGCCTCGAAGGCAAGCTCTTTGGACCGGTAACCATGACCATCGTGTTTGCGCTGATCGGGTCGGTGATTCTTTCCCTTACCCTGATTCCCGTGATTGCCTCCTTTGTGGTCAGGGCCGACGCACACGAGGATCCCTGGTTGAGTCGCATGTTGCATAAAGCTTACGAACCCTTACTGGACCGGACGCTGATTAATCCCAAATATCTCCTCGGCGTCGCTGCAGGCTTGCTGGTATTAACTGTCGTGCTCTTTCCCTATGTCGGCAAAACCTTCATGCCGACCATGGATGAAGGCGACATTATCATCCAGCTGGAAAGCGTGCCCTCCATCAATCTACAAACCACGACCCGCATGGTGCAGCAGGTGGAAGCGGCCATCCTCGCAGAAGTGCCTGATGTCATCCGTGTCGTATCCCGCAGTGGTTCCGATGAAATTGGCATGGACCCGATGGGACTGAATGAAACTGACATGTTCCTGCAGCTGAAACCAGCCCATGAATGGGAAGCAGCGTCGAAGGCTGAGATCGAAAATCATTTGCGTGAAGTTCTCTCTGGTTTTTACGGCATTAACTTTGGCTTCACCCAACCGATTGATATGCGGGTGTCTGAAATGTTGACCGGTTCCCGGGGTGACGTTGCCATCAAGCTTTTTGGCAGCGACCTGGATACCCTGAACAGACTTGCCCAGCAAATCGCAGCAGAGGTTGAAACCATTGACGGCAGTATCGACACGGTAGCCACCCTGAATGAAGGCGCCCAGTATCTGCAGATATCGGTAGACCGTTACCGTGCCGGGCAACTGGGCATCAATGCCGAGGAACTACAGACGCGTCTGCGTTCTGAAATAGAAGGGCTCAATGTTGGCAATGTCATTGAAGGCAGTGCTCGGGTTCCCCTGATGATACGCTATGACCGCCTGCAGGGTGACGGGCTGGAACTGATGCGCAACAACTTTATCAATCTGCCCGATGGTACCATCATTCCCCTGTCGGAAATTGCCCACATTGAACGCGTTGAAGGCCCGGTCAGCATATCCCGTGAAGCCGGCCAGCGCTTTGCGGTCATTCGCACCAACGTTGAAAACCGGGATCTGGTCGGCTTTGTGGATGAAGCCAGAGCTGCCATTGCAAGCCGCGTCAATCTGCCTGAAGGCTACACAGTGGAATGGGGCGGCGAATTCGAAAACCAGCAACGTGCTGCCGCCAGACTGGGCCTCGTCATTCCGGTCGCCCTGGCCCTGATCGCCTTCATTCTGTTCCTGACCTTCCGTTCCATCAAGCAGACCCTGATCATCCTGTCAAACATTCCCTTTGCCCTGACCGGCGGTCTGATCGCGCTCTTCCTGACCGGGGAATTCCTTTCGGTACCGGCTTCGGTCGGATTTATTGCGCTGCTGGGCATTGCCGTGCTCAACGGCGTGGTGATGATGTCTCACTTCAATCACCTGCACTCAAAAGGCCTGCCCATCGAGCAGGTGGTCAGGGAAGGAGCCATCCGACGACTGCGGCCGGTCACCATGACGGCCACCATAGCGGCCTTTGGCCTGGTGCCGCTGCTGCTGGCTACCGGCCCGGGTTCTGAAATCCAGAAACCCCTGGCCATCGTGGTAATTGGCGGCCTGATCAGTTCGACGCTGCTGACTTTGTTTCTGTTACCAGTGATTTACCGAAAATTTCATACACAGCTACGATCCGGGGCTCAGGCATGAATACATTGCTGATACTCAATATCAACCCTGAACTTGAAGAGGATCTGGTCGATTACCTGTTGTCCAGCTCCCTGGTTTCAGGTTTCACTTCTTACCAAGTTTATGGTCATGGTTCGTTCCCCAATATGAGTCTTTCTGAACAGGTCAGTGGCCGACGGAAACGAATCCAATTTGAAACGCTTATGGACAAAAACAGTGTCCACGAAATTCTGAGCGGTCTTAGCGAACGGGTTGGCAATGATATTTTTTACTGGGAACAGGCCATTTCCAATCCGGGCAGAATCACCTAAGCGAGCCCCGGCGGGCTCTCTTCAACCCCTAAGTCTGCCCCTCTGAGACGCAGATTTTCTCTGCCTCCAGTTGATTTTCAGGGGCGCTGCGGATGCTGCATCTCCATCTGCATCTGCTGCATCTGTTCACTCATCTGCCGCATCTGCTGAAGCATCTCAGCCATGTGTTCCTGCTGCATCTGGGCGCTGTCCTCCATTTCCATCATCTGCTGCATCTGCTGCATCTGGCTTTGCATCATGCCCATGTTTTCAGCCATCAGTTCCATCCTTTCCTGCATCCGTGGACTCTGTTCAACCTGGTCCATCATCTGCTGCATATCCATATGGCGTTCCATCATTTCGCTGTGCATCTGATCCCGATTGGCCATCATGTCCATCATGCCTCCTGGACGTCGGGACTGATCTGCACTGGCCTGGCCGCCAGCCGGCGGCGTGCCGGCGTTACCACCACGTTGCTGGGCCATTAGCGGCTCGCTCAGAAGGATAAGTGAGGCTAGCAACAGCGTTGAAAATTTTGCATATGCTCTGAGTTTCATCAGGGACTCCTGAGTGTTCAGCACTCTCTGTATTAATAAAAACTGAAACCAGTGTAGGCCTGTCACTGGAGCAGAGGTTGATACAGGTCAATCTGAACCGGGTCAGTCAAGCCCGGTTGATTCTGGCTTTGATGGCTTCCATTTGTTTTTCATTATAGGTTTCATCCTGCACCAGCTGCCTGGCAGTTTCCTCCAGTAGAGCCCGGTTTTTTTGGAGAATCTGCGTCGCCAGCGCAAATGACTGATTGAGAAAACCCACCATGGC
>CAZKJY010000264.1:0-3444 GCA_964553165.1 uncultured Enterobacteriaceae bacterium | reverse complement strand
TGCCATCCAGAGTATAGGCCGCACACACAGAACTGGCGCTGCCTCCTGTATCACCACCACCTGTTGTAGTGGAAGTTGTCGATGGCGAAATAATGATGTCACCACCGCCACAACCGACCAGTGCGGCAGCCAGGACATTCAGGGAAAGAACTTTCTTAAAGGACATGCTTATCTCCCGATAGAGTGAATAGTTACGAACGCGTAAGGTAACGGGAGTAGATGTCACTTAAGTTAATGTTATGTGACAGTTAACGTAAGTTTATGTGTCATTTCCATGACACGACGGGCAGATTGCGAATCACACTTTTATGACAGTATCATGACAATTACATGAATTGTTGTTGACAAGCTTATTTTGTATATACATAATAACTGCAAATGATATTTTGCAAGCTTATTCATAGCTTTCAAATGGATTAAAAGTGCGACGAATTCCATAGAGGAGGACAGAAAAATGAAAAAATTAGGACTACTTTTTATTGCTGGCATGTCAGTACTTGCAGTCAACCTGGCTTCTGCTGAGACCATGGTAACTCCTGTCGTTGATGTGTCTCCTGAATACCCGGATGCTGCCCTGCGTCGTGAAGCTTCAGGTTATGTTGTGGTTCGCTTTGATGTCAGTGAAGACGGCAAAGCCCAGAATATTTCAATCATCGAAGCCAGTCCGGAGCGTTTATTCAACAGTTCGGTCAGAACCGCCCTGTTACGCTCCACGTTCGAGGTTGAAGGCGAACAGGGTGTCACCAATATCCAGCGTACTTACCGCTTTAGCCCACCGACCGCGAATAATCAGGTCGTAGCCAACTAAAGTTGGGAGAAACTTGGGAAGTGAGAAACAAAAAAGCCAGGGCTAAGCCCTGGCTTTTTTTATGGATTCTTGAATCTATCGGCTTTCAACTAGCCTACTAGCCACTAGTCTTCTTCGCCCTGATGTTGCTTGAGGAACTTGCGGATAAAATGCCTGACCTCTCTGGCCGCACTGGTATCCAGGTCATCACATAAATCGATGAACGCTTCTTTTTCCTGCTTGTTAAGCCGAATAATCAGCTGACTATTCTTCTTTTTCTTTTCCTTAGCCATAAATCAAATTAAAGCTTTTGGGGCACAAGAGCCGGAAGTATATACATATACTATCTGTTATCCAAGATGTTTTTGACCGTGCTCAGGGGGAAGTGACAGATGAATTCCGAACCCTGATTCAGGCGACTCCTGATATCCAGTTTACCGTCATAGCGGTTTATGACATGTTTGACAATCGCCAGCCCCAGACCACTGCCACCTACTTTGGAATTTCTGCTGCTGTCGGTTCGGTAAAAGCGCTCGGTGAGGCGTGGCAGCGCTTCTGCGCTGATACCAATGCCGTCATCTTTTACTGAAATACTCAGACTGCTTTCATCCTTTACGACCCGGATTTGAATGTGAGTCCCGGCAGGGTTGTGATGAACTGCGTTAATCACCAGGTTGCCGATGGCACTGTGAATATCGGATTCCTGGGCAAACATGCTCAAGCCAGGCGGACAGGAAAGTTCAAATTCATGCTTGCCTTCGCTAACTACTTTCGCTTCCTGGACAATGGCCTCCATCAATGGCAGTAATTCTATTTTCTTTTTCTTGATCTTTTCGGGCTGGGATTCCAGGCGGGACAGGACAATCAGGTCGTCTGCCAGATTCTGCATTCTTAAAACCTGCTCAGACATCTGTTCCAGGGCCTTCTGTAACATGGGATTCTGTGTCAGCATCCCATCGGACAGGGTCTCCAGATAGCCCCGCAATACCGTGATCGGCGTTCGAAGCTCATGCGACACGTTCCCTACGAATTCCTTTCGCAGGCGCTCGGTATTTTTCAAGGGGGTTATATCTGAAATCACCAGCACAATATCGCCATCCCCAAAACGGGAGGCTGTAAACATGAGCCATTTTTCCGGATTGACTCTGGACGGCAATTCCAGCCTGCCTTTTATCTTTTTCTGGGACAGATACTCAGTAAAGGAGATATCCCGAATCAGACTGGTCAGTAAATGTCCCCTGTCGGTGACGCTAAGTCCGAGCTGTGTTTTGGCAGCCTGATTCCACCAGCTTAAGCGCAGATCGCTTTCCAGGACAACGATCCCTTCATCGATTGCATGCGTAAGTTGAGAAGTTCGTTTCACGGCTTCACGCATTCTTTTAATCGATTTGATCTGCAGCTGACGGCGTTCCTCAAGAATTTCCGCCAGTAAGAGCCAGATACCTTTGAGTTGCTGAGGTATCGCTTTCATGTTGCCTTTTACCCAGGTAATGAAAAGCCAGGCCAGACGTATATGCCAGCCCAGATAGATGACCAGAAAAATCAGCAGACACAGTGCAAGTTGCTGGGTGAGCCAGCCAAGTATCAGGACAAGCGCCAGTCCTGAGGTTAGGATCTGGAGCTCAAACCTGATTCCTGGTAACAGCATGATTTCCTATAAGTAATTGTTGGGCTGGTCAGTGTATTATCGAAGCTCGACAGACTAGGTAAGAAATTAGCCTAATATTGATCAGTTATCTGCGTCGAAAAACGGTATCCGGCACCACGGACAGTCTGTACATATTTATCATGACCCTTCTGGGAGATCGCCTTTCTCAAGCGGCGGATGTGCACATCTACAGTTCGTTCATCAATATACACATTTCCGCCCCAGACATAATTCAGAATCTGATCCCTGGTATAGACACGTTCCTGATGGGTCAGGAAAAACTGCAGGAGTCGATATTCGGTCGGCCCCAGATTGATGAGCTTACCGTCGATGCTGACCCGGTGTCCGACTGGATCAAACAACAAACCTTCCACCTCAATAGGATCATTGGAATCTTCTCGCTCACTGCGGCGTAGCACCGCCTTGACCCGGGACACCAACTCCCTGGGAGAAAAGGGTTTGATAATATAATCATCTGCACCGGACTCCAGTCCAGCGATGGTATCGTCTTCCTCGGTTTTGGCTGTCAGCATGACAACCGGTAATTTTTCAGTTAGTTCATTGCGTTTAAGACGTCGCAGCAACTCAAGTCCAGAAGTGCCCGGCATCATCCAGTCCAGCAAGACCAGATCAGGTTTTTGATCAATAATAATGGCGTGGGCATCCTGGGCATTTTCAGCCTGTATAACATCATACCCCCCTGCCTCAAGTGCCATGGTCAGCATGTCCCGGATAGGCATTTCATCATCAACGACAAGAATTCTCTGACTGGTCAATTTGATTTCCTTGCTTGCAAGCGGCCGTATTTAATAAGGCAAATATTACAACAAGATTAAAACAGGAAACTATGCTGGATTTCATCAAAAAAAAACCCGCTGAGCTTTATTGCTCAGCGGGTTTTTCGGTAAAGGGTCTAGCTACTAACTAATCTAACAACTATCCAACTTCAGCCTTAGGCTTTAGTGATGTTGATTCTGCCAGTGCTGAAGCCCTGCAGATCATCCAGGTG
>CAZKJY010000263.1:0-3446 GCA_964553165.1 uncultured Enterobacteriaceae bacterium | reverse complement strand
CGTATATTGCCGAGCGGCTTATCAAGAAGATGACGCAGGAAAAAATTAATGTCGTTGACGCCAGGGTCCTGGTGCTGGGACTGAGCTTCAAGGAAAACACCCCTGATCTGCGCAACACCAAGGTGGTCGATCTGACCAGAACTTTGCAGAGCTATCATGTCCAGGTGGATGTCCATGATCCCTGGGTGGATGCAGACGATGCCATGAAGGAATACGGGCTGACACTGACAGCGGAACCAAAGTCCGCCACCTACGATGCCGTTGTCATTGCGGTTGCCCACAAACAATTCAAAAGCATGGGCAGTGAGGCTGTCGTCCGGCTCTGTAAACCCCGGCATGTCATCTTTGATGTGAAATACCTGTTCCCGCAGGACGCCGGCTTTTATCGCCTCTGATCTCAGACAAGCCATACCCTGCTGTAAATTCATGTGACTTGTTCTGAGGGCTTTGATAATGTCAGACAGAATTCTGGCCTTCCTGGGAAAGTAAGTTGCAATGATTCCGGATTTTCTGAGCCGCAACCCTGAAGTGCTGGCGGTCCTGATCGCCATCGCAGGTTTTCTTGTCGCCAATGCCCTGGCCGCACTCACGGAACGGCTGCTGATCCGCCTTGATACCTATCTGCGCCACCGCGGACCCGGTCGTCTGGAGCATCTTGATCTACTGATGCTGCGACAGGCTTTGCGAGGCCTGGCTTATTACGGTTCACTGGTATTCTTCCTGCTGCTTGCCCTGCAGACTCTGAGCATCACCGTTGTCCGCGAGTGGCTGGATCTGCTGCTGCAGTTTGTGCCGCAGCTGATACTGGCTGCCCTGATCATACTCTCCGGCTACTTTATCAGCATCGTTGCCAGAAGCCTGTTCGCCGGCCTGATCAAGGTGACTCCCGATCATCTGGCACCCCGGCTCCTGCAGACTCTGGTCATTATCACCGCCACCCTGACCGGGCTGGCACAGACCGCCATCGACATTTCCTTCATTTCCAATGTCCTGGTTCTGCTGCTGGCTTTTTTTGTCGGCGGGCTATCGCTGGCCTTTGCCCTCGGCAGTCGCCAGCTGGTTGAAAATCTGCTGGCACGACGTTCCCTGGACCGCTATCGAATTGGTGACATGATCAGAATCAATGGCATCGAAGGCCGCATTGAAGAAATTCTGAGCACGGCTGTGGTGCTGAAATCCGCTGATGGCATCGTCACCATTCCAGCCTCCCGATTTATTGATTCAGAAGTCACACAAGTGATGGAAGCAGACAGTGGTAACAGCCATGAGCCTCTTGAATGATCCACTGATTCTGCACTTTGCCCGGGAACGGCCAGATGAACTGGCAGGCATCCTCAGTGGTGCCAATCTCAATGAGCTGGTGCAGCTGCTCAGTGAACTTCCGCCGGAAACAGCCGCCACGCTTTCAGCCCGTCTGCCAAGCTGGCAGCTAAATGGTCTGCTGGGTAAATTGCAGCCGGACATCATCAAACATATCCTGCTTAGAGCCAGTACCTCGGATGCCGTAGCCATCGTTTCACAGCTTGCTGAATACCGCTACCCGGCCATTCTGGAAGTCTGTGATGACAGCGAAAAATCCAGGCTGAGAAAACTGTTTGATTTCCCTTCCCACAGCCTGGCCTCTCTGGTGATTCCCCAGTTCATCAGTGTCGAAGGAAATTTAAGCTGTGAAGAATTTTCGCGCAGACTCACCCAGAATGATGACACCCGCCCCCATCCGATTTTTGTCGTTGATGGTCAGGGCAAGTATCTTGGCCGGCTTTTTGCCCAGGCCATTTTCCCCATCAGGAATCGTAAAAAGCCGGTCAGCGAGGTGATGACCCGGGTGGAGGCCCTCAGCGGCATGACCAGTGCCGAATCCGCGCTGAATTCACGCCTGTGGACACAGTATCTGGACCTCGCCGTGGTCGATAGTCGTCACCGTTTACTGGGCGTTGTGAACAGATCCCTGCTGCAACGGGTTGCCGGCAATCACAGCCGCACTGAATTCAGTACCGAGCGGCTGTTTTCGGAACTGGCGATCGATTATCTGAACGCCTGCAGTCAGTTGCTTGAATCCTTTCTGGGTAAAAAATCATGAGCCTGTCCGACAGTCTGCGTGACTACTATGTCCAGCATTATCCGGCCGAAGCCGTACAACTGCTTGAGCGTGAGGAAAAACCGGCGGAGATTATCAATTCACTGCCCAATAAGGGCATTGCCCGCTTACTGGAATATGTGGATCCGGCCAATCTGGGCTTTCTGTTCATGGCGCTGGATCAGCAGCGCAGACTCTCCGTTCTGCAGCTGCTGACGATCCGTACGGCGATACTGATCCTGCAGAGCCTGAGTGAAGACCAGCGTCAGGCTACGCTGAACGGGCTGCCTGTCCCTCTGCGCAATGAGTTCAAACAGCTGCTTGAATTTCCAAGCCACACGGCAGGCCGCTTTATGGACCGGGTCCAAGTTATCGCCCATGGCGATAAAACGGTGCGGGAAACCCTGGAGACCATCCGTCAGTCCGGTGCCCACCGAATCCGTTCTGTTTATCTGGTGACCTACAGCGGGGTACTGACAGGCCGGGTTGATCTGCAGTCCATGGCACTGGCGACACCCGATACCTTGATGGAAGACCTGAGCGACCCGGTCAAGGACGTTGCCCACCTGAATTCCACCGAGGATGAACTGGTTGAATTATTTGACCGAACCCGTCTCGATTCCATTCCGGTAGTTGATCAGGATTTCAAACTGATAGGTATCATCCGCTACACCAACCTGTTTCAGGCGGCAGAGGATGCGGCCAGTGCCGATATTCAGAGGATGGTGGGTGTCAGCGTCGATGAACGCGCCCTCTCCACGCCCATGTTTGCCGTGAAACGCCGTATCATCTGGCTGCACATCAATCTGCTGACAGCCTTTCTTGCCGCCGCCGTGGTCGGACTCTTTGAATCCACCATCGCCCAGTTCACGGCACTCGCCATTTTACTGCCAGTGGTTGCCGGACAGTCGGGCAACGCCGGCTCCCAGGCTTTGGCAGTCACCATGCGCGGTCTGGCCCTTCGCGAGGTCAATACCCTGCACTGGCGCGCCATCATGTTCAAGGAAATCAAGATCGGTCTCGTCAATGGGGTGATTCTGGCCCTGACCTGTGGTCTCGGGGTCTGGTTCTGGAGTCAGTCCTGGGGATTGGCGCTGGTCATTGGCATCGCGATGATAACTGCCATGTTGATCGCTGGCATTTCCGGCGCCCTGGTGCCGATGATTCTTTCCCGCCTGGGACAGGATCCGGCGACGGCCTCTTCCATCATTTTGACAACGCTGACTGATGTCTCAGGGTTTCTGGCCTTTCTGGGCACAGCAACGCTGCTCGCGACTTTACTTTAGAACTTTAGAATCTGAATCAGGAGAGATAAATGGCGGACCGGACGGGACTCGAACCCGCGACCTCCGCCGTGACAGGGCGGCAT